>JAFQND010000090.1 GCA_017396055.1 Oscillospiraceae bacterium | reverse complement strand
CGGCGGGCATTGATAATACCGATACCGCGCAGCTCAACAAAGTGACGGATGTTTTCGGGAGAAGAACCGACCAGAGTCTTATTGGAGACTCTTCTGATCTCAACAGCATCGTCCGCGATCAGACGATGTCCGCGCTTGACAAGCTCAATAGCAGCCTCACTCTTACCGACGCCGCTGTCGCCCAGGATCAGGATACCTTCGCCATAGCACTCGACCAGTACACCGTGACGGGTAATACGGGGTGCCAGCTCGACATTCAGGAAGGAGATCATGGTGACCATGACATTGGTGGTGGAATCTTCGGTGCGTACGATGGGTACACCATGGCGCTCGGCTGCTTCTCTGAGCTCAGGCAGTACCTCCATACCGCGGGTGATGACGACCAGCGGAACATGAAGCGCACACATCCGTTCCATACGTTCTCTGAGCACATCCTTGGGCAGGTCGCTCAGGTATGCATTTTCCATCATGCCCAGCAGCTGGATACGGTCAGCATCAAAATAATCATAGAAACCGTTAATGAACAAACCGGGACGGTTGACATCAATGGAAGAGATCATGATCTCCCTGGGGTCACCGGGAAGATATACGGTTTCAAACGAGAATTCCTTGATGATCTTCGCCAGCGAGATACTGTATTTCGAGACCATTTGAATTTCCCCCTTTTACTGCAAAGATACCTGATTGCTGTAATAATCCTAAAAATTATTATACTACACAGGTCTGTCATTGGCAAGGTTTCACAGAAATCTTTTGAAAAAAAAGCACCGTCATTTTATCCGAAAATCAAACGTTCTCTTTGGACGGTTCCCTTCTTCTGCGGCGGCTGTGTACCCGGGACAGAATCTTTTCTCTCCTTGCGGCGGTCGTTTCTGTATCGGTACGCCAGCAGCCCTCGCCAAAACTATAGAAGATCACATCGCCTTCCTTCGCTTCGGATATCTGCCGCAGCTCTAAAAGCATCTGCCCGCCGCCGATCTCACAGACAGCGATCCCTTCTTCGATCCGGTCGATGATGATCATGGTACTTCCCCCTTATTTCTGAGAAGTGGTCGTGATGGTTTTGCCGTCACAGGTCATGACAATATGTCCGTTCAGGTCGGTACGCCAGTTTTCGGCGTTCTTTTCCTTGAGCATCTGTCTGATCTCTCTGTGCGGATGGCCATAGTCATTGTTTTCACCGCAGGTGATCACATAAATGTCGGGAGAGACTTTCTCCAGAAATGCATTTCCGGAAGAGGTGGAACTGCCGTGATGTCCCATTTTCAGCACATCTGCGTCCAGATCGGCACCGGAGGCGATCAGATCGGCCTCAGCAGGCTTCTCCATATCACCGGTAAAAAGGAAACTCTTTTCACCGTATGTAAACTTCAGTACCAGCGAAAGATCGTTCAGATCTTCGTACAATGCCACAGGACCCAGTACTTCCAGAAGGCCGCCGCAGACATTCACCTTATCACCGGGGCCGACAATATAGTCCGCCGCACCGCAGGCATCAATGGCATCCAGAAGGCCTTCATAGGTACGATTGGCAGGAATCACGCTGTCGGGCATATCGGGCTGCCATACTTCATCCGCAGGGACTTTATAGAGTACCGTATCCAGACCGCCGATATGGTCAGAGTGCGGATGGGTACCCACGGCAATATTCAGTTTTTCGATGCCTTTGTTTTTCAGATAAGCCTTGACGATGCTGCCTTTATCATTTTCACCGGCATCGATCAGGACTGCTTCCGTACCGTTCTCGATCAGGATCGAATCGCCCTGGCCGACATCGATGAAATGTACCCGGACGGTCTCAGGCTCCGTTACGGCAGTATCGCCGGAAGGTTCAGCAGAAGAAGCATCCGATCCCTGTTCGGGAGTGCTGTCTGCCGGTCTGGAAGAAGAAACATCCGACGTTCCGGACGATGGCTCTGAAGAAGTGCTGTTGTTCAGCTCACCTGTCAGGCCGCTGACCGACGAAGAAACATTTTCCTTCAGGCCATCCCATTCCTCTTTCCAACGGTCGCTGTTTCGTCCGTTGAAAAGGCTGACGATCAGATAAACGCTCAGAAGAACCGCGAACGCAACGATCAGAGGCCAGTTCAACGCAGGTTTTTTGCGCTGAGCCGACGGGCTGTGTGAGGTTCTTCCATAAGAACCGGAATGGCTGCTTTTGGAAGCAGAAGATTTTTTCTGCGGGGAACTGCCGCGGGAGGAATGTTTGCCGGGATTTGCCATGGATGTTTCTCCTTTATTGGATCATTTCTTTTTGCGGGGTGCAGGCTTTCCGGCAGCTTTTCCGCGTACAGGTGCTGCCGCTCTGCCGGGACCGGCTTTCGCGGGAGTGTTTCTTCCCTTCGGCGCAGCTTTTGCAGCATTCTGCCGGCCATTCTGCTGACGGCGGGGATTTTCGGCTGTCATAGGCGGAACGAGACAGTTTTTGCCGGTTCCGATCAGATCGCTGCGGCCGGCCATGCGAAGAGCCTTGATGACCAGCGCCTGATTCTTCGGAAGGAAATACTGTAAAAGCGCCCGCTGCATTGCCTTGTCTTCAGGTGTCCGGGGCACGAACACCGGCTCCATCGTATAGGGATTCATGCCGGTATAGAACATACAGGTAGAAATGGTACCGGGAGTGGGATAGAAGTCCTGTACCTGTTCGGGACGGATATTCATCTCTTTTAAGAAGAGAGCCAGCTCCACGGCGTCCTTCAGGGTGCTGCCGGGATGGGAAGACATCAGATAGGGTACCAGATACTGCTTCTTACCCAGTTTCTGGGTGATCTCATAGAACTTCTTCGAGAAGTCCTTATAGACATCGATATGGGGCTTGCCCATTGCGTCCAGCACATCACCGGAGCAATGTTCGGGCGCGACCTTCAGCTGACCGGAGACATGATGCTCCACCAGTTCTTTGAAAAAGCTGTCATCCGGATCCTGCATCATATAATCAAAACGGATGCCCGAACGGATAAATACCTTTTTGATGCCGGGAATCGCACGGATCTTTCTGAGCATCTCCAGATATGCCTGATGATCCACCTCGAGTGCTTTGCAGGGGGTGGGAGCAAGGCATTTTTTACCCTTACAGAGTCCCAGCTCCAGCTGTTTGGAACAGGAAGGCTGCCGGAAGTTGGCGGTAGGACCGCCGACGTCATGGATATATCCCTTGAAGCCGGGCTGTTCGGTCAGCAGTTTTGCCTCTCTGAGGACCGATTCCTCGCTGCGCACAGCGATCTTTCTGCCCTGATGGAAAGCGATCGAGCAGAAATTACAGTTGCCGAAGCATCCGCGGTTGTGGGCAATGGAAAACTCCACTTCCTCAATGCCGGGCACACCGCCCAGTTCGTCGTAGGAAGGATGCCATCTGCGCATATAAGGCAGAGCATAGACCTTATCCAGTTCTTCGGTCGTCAGTACCCGCATGGGAGGATTCTGGACGAGCATTCTGTTTCCGTGGCGCTGAAGAATGGTTTTGCCGTAGATCTCGTCCTGATTGTCCATCTGGATCTTCGTGGCTTTGCAGTAGTTCTTCTTATCCCTGGAAACGACTTCAAAATCGGGACACTGGGCGCCGCCGTAAGGAGTTTCGGCAGGATCACAAAGATAGCAGGTGCCGCGGATGTCGCGAAGAGCATCCACCGGTTCACCCGCCGCAAGACGATTGACGATCTCGCTGATCTGCAGCTCGCCCATGCCATAGATCAGAAGGTCTGCACCGGAGCTGACAAGAATGGACGGACGTACATTGTCATCCCAGTAATCATAGTGAGCAAAACGTCTCAGAGATGCCTCCAGACCGCCGATGACAAGCGGGATATCGTCATAGATCTCGCGGATCTTTTTACAATAGACATCCACCGCGCGGTCGGGACGGCTGCCGGCCTTTCCGCCTGGGGTATAAGCATCATCCGAACGCTTTTTCAGCGCAGCGGTATAGTGGGCGACCATCGAATCGATGTTGCCGGAATTGACAAGGAAAGCGTATTTCGGCCGGCCGAGTTTTTTGAAATCCCGGTCAGAACGCCAATCAGGCTGTGATATGACACCGATGGTATATCCTTCCGATTCGACAACGCGTGAAATGATGGCAGTACCAAAGCTGGGATGGTCCACGTAGGCATCGCCTGTGACAATGATATAATCCAGTTCGGCAATGCCTCTGGCATTCATTTCTTCACGGGTAGTGGGTAAGAATCCGTTCATGTTTTCCTCCGCGATCAGAGTTTCTGATAAAATGCCGTCTTGGTTTCCGACTCATAGCCGGCACGGCGGTAAAAATTCAGCGTCCGCTCTGCTTTCGAGCTGGTGCAGAGCATGATCTTATAGCAGTTTGCAGCTTTTGCCAGTTCGCGGGCATAGTCAAGGACCATGGTGCCGAAGCCCTTTCCGTTGTGATCGGGATGGGTCACCACATTCTCAACAAGAGCATAGGGCCGTTGGGAATGGGTCAGATTCGGGATGATGGTGACCGTACAGGAAGCGGCGATCATTCCTTCTTCGATGAGAACGATGGGATGGATATTCGGATCGCCGGTGATCTTCTCCCACAGCGCATCCAGCTCAGGGGATTCATCCGGAACAGGATTATCGCCAAGGTATTGGTACAGTTCCAGAAGGCCGAACAGGTCTTCCTTTCGCGCTTCTCTGATCTCCATATCAATAATCCTCCATCCGCTCTTTAATCTCCTGCCACTGTGCACGGGTGACCTGCAGTTCGCGGGGTTTGGAACCTTCCTGAGGACCGACGATTCCGCGGTCCTCCAGTTCGTCCATAATACGGGCAGCGCGGGCATAACCCACCTTCAGCTTGCGCTGCAGATAAGAGGTGGAAGCCTGTCCCGCATCGAGGATGGCGTCGACAGCTTCGACATAGAGAGGGTCGGACTCATCCGAACCGCCGCCCCCTCCGCCTTTGCTGCCGGATTCGGCAGCAGCCTGACGATTGATCTCTTCAATGATATTGGCGTCGTACTCTACCTGTTCTTTCAGGCTGTCCTTGATATAGCTGACCACAGCCTCTACCTCTCCGTCGCTGACGAAACAGCCCTGTACACGCAGAGG
>JAFQND010000089.1 GCA_017396055.1 Oscillospiraceae bacterium | reverse complement strand
TGGCACTTCTTTTTGCGGAAAAATATCCGGAACGGACAGAAAAACTGATCCTGATCGGCTGCGGACCGCTGAAACAGGAATATCTCGCGGATATTCTCCGTGTACGGAATGAGCGGCGTGAACAGGGACTCGATACCGACAATTACTGTGCTCTGCCGGGATCGGGCGGAGATATGCTGTACTTTGACGAGGGGCAGCATCTTTCCCTGATGGAAGAGATCACCGGGATGAGAAAAAGCGGAGAGCTTCTGAAACGCGCTCTTCAGGTGCAGTGTCCGGTGACGATGATCCACGGTGAATACGATCCGCACCCCATTGCCGGCTCCGCCGGCCTGCTGCCCGACGCAAAGGCATACATCCTTCCCAAATGTGGGCATGATCCTTGGAAAGAAAAATACGCCAGAGAAATATTTATCCGCATCATTAAGGAGGAACTGATATGACCATCCGCAATATTACCGAAACCGACCTCCCTGCCGTGCTGGATGTGATCCATCGCTCTTTTGCTACCGTTGCCGAAGAATTCTCTCTCACAAGAGAAAACTGCCCGAATCATACCAGCTTTCTCCCCATGGAAAAACTCATGAACCATTATAACTGGGGCTGGCTGATGTTCGGATTGTATGACAAAGATCGGCTGATCGGTTATTTCTCTCTTTCTGAGGAAAAGGACGGCGCATACGAGCTGCACAATCTTTCGGTCCTGCCGGAGTATCGGCATAAGGGCGCGGGAAAGCTGCTTCTCACCCACGCGAAGGAGACTGTCCGTGAAAAAGGCGGCAGAAAGATCACCATCGGCATCATCGACGAGAGCACTCTTCTGAAAAACTGGTATGCCGAAAACGGTTTTGTGTACACCGGTTCAAAGAAATTTGCCCATCTGCCCTTTACGGCGGGCTATATGGAACAGGTCCTGTAACGGCAAACATCCGTCCCCCATCGGGAAGACGGATGTTTTTTTTATGCATCAGATTTCTTTTTGTCGATGACGGCGATCATGGTCACCGCAGAGAAGATGATCACACAGCCGACCATTTTGTTTGCCGGCATCGCTTCGCTTAAGAAGAGCCATCCGGCAAGTACGCATACAATGGGCTCGAACATGGAGAAAATGGCAGCAGTCGGTGCGCCCAGTCCGCGGATACCCATCTGTAGCAATGCCACCGCCGCAAAGGAAGTGGACACCGCAACAATGAAGATGTACAGCATCGCAAGGGGAGGAAGCACAAAAACGATCTTTTCCTGCGGGAGGCCTATCGCCAGCATAGCTGCAGCGTTGCTGATACCCATATAGAATACCACTTTGATCGGGTCCATGTCTTTGAGCGGGGTCTTGTCCATGCCTGTCATATAGAGACCGTAGGTCACGGCGGATGCCGTTGCCAGAAGCACACCGGCGGGACGGACTCCTCCGCTGAAGTCACAGAAGAAGGAGATGCCGGCTGTCGCGACACAAAGAGCGAGGACCTTTCCCCTGCCGAGCTTTTCCCCGAACAGAATCCTGCAGATCAGGGCCGTACAGACCGGATAAAGAAAATGAAGAGTTGTCGAAACACCGATACCGGCATACTGATAGGACTCGTACAGCATGAAGGTGGTAGTCGCCCGGAAAAGAACGCCCACCGTGATAAGAAGCATCAGTTCCTTTTTTGTCAGACGGAAGGGGATCTTTCTGGCAAGCATGACGGCCGCCGCCACCGGCACCACCAGCATATTCCGGTAGAAAGTGAGGGTAACGGCATTGTTGCCCATCTCATAGGTAAGACTTGCGAGCACCGGTGTCACACCGTACAGAAGAGCCGATACGATGGTACAGATCATACCTTTGACTTTGCTGGTCATATTTGGTTAACTCCTCTGGGAACATTTTGCGGCATCAATGGCCAGCACGACCATCAGAGCCATCAGCGCATCACGCGGGTCAGCCACATCAATGGTATAGGTATCGGTCCAGTTGAACAGCTCCTTGGAGATGGAGGCCACTTCCCGGCCGCCCGCCAGGATCTCATAGTCCCATTCAAAGAAATCGCCGGAGATATCCCAGCCGCAGCAATCGACCGTAAAACTGGGCTTGAAGAAGGTGAACTCCTTGCGGATAGTACCAACCTGTTTGTCACCAAGAAAAATATTGAACCGGGGAAGAAAAGAGAGAACTTCCTCTTTGATGGTACCGAGATGACGGCCTGCGGCATCATGTATTTCCAGGCAGTGTCCCCAGCTGAGTCTGCCCTCGACGGTATAGGCGGTCTCGCCCGATTCGTTATAAACATCATAGCTGTCCAGCCAGGAGAAGAAACGTTGTTTGAAGAGAAGTTTCATATGCTCGCTCCTTTCGCATAGGGGTATCATCAACCCCTCTATATTAATTTATCCCTGTTTTTGATTGCTGTCAAGTTTTCGGTTTATTTGTACCGGAATGTCTTCTTCTGCACCGCAGAGGCGGTATAAAAAGAAAAAAGCCCGCTAAAACGGGACGGAAAAAGAAGGCAAAACGAAGATCTGTGGAAAAATTTTTTGATATTTCGGGATGTTGTCCAAGTTTTATCCCTGTGATTTGTGCAGGAAAAAGAAAAAGACGACCGCTTTTGCGATCGTCTTTGGTGCGGATAAGAGGACTTGAACCTCCACCGAGTTGCCCCGACTAGAACCTGAATCTAGCGCGTCTGCCGATTCCGCCATATCCGCATATGGTGCAGATGACGGGACTTGAACCCACACGAGCTAAGCTCACTACCACCTCAAAGTAGCGTGTCTGCCTATTCCACCACATCTGCGTTTGAGTCCGTCACTCACGGAACGTTATATATTATAACAGCTTGCAAAGAGAATGTCAAGCTTTTTTTAAAAGTTTTTTTATGATTTCAAAATACTGCTCCGAAGGGTGTCGAAGCGGTCTCTTTTTGCATAAAGTAAAAGAGAAACCTGAAAGGAGACAGCTTATGCCTACGATCTATCTTTCCCCTTCCACCCAGGAGGGAAATCAATACGTCACAGGTAATAGTGAGGAATACTGGATGAACCGTATCGCCGACGCCATGGAGCCCTATCTTCGGGCCAGCGGCATCGATTTTGTCCGCAACACGCCGCAGATGACGGCCGTGACCTCCATCCGTCAGTCCAACGCCGGAAACTATGATCTTCATCTGGCGCTTCATTCCAATGCGGCTCCGGAGGGGCAGTACGGCGAGGTACAGGGAACGGATGTCTATTATTACCCCGGAAGCAGCCGCGGAGAGCGGGCGGCGGAACTGATCGCAGATGGCCTCAGACAGATCTATCCCCTTCCCCGGCTGGTGAGGACGCTGCCTACAACCCGTCTGGGTGAGGTGCGCCAGCCGAAGGCGCCGTCGGCTTTTATCGAGTTCGCCTATCATGACAACGAAGAAGACGCCCGATGGATCACGGAAAATATCAATGAGATCGCTGCCAATGTGGTGCAGTCGCTGGCGAAATATTTCGGCCTGCCCTTTTTACAGCCCGAACAGATCCGTACGGGTACAGTGCGCACAGACGGCGGCAGACTGAATATGCGGGCAAAGCCTTCCCTTGACGGAGAGATCATCGCCCGCATCCCAAACGGTGCTTCGGTTATTGTTTACGGCCAGACCGGAGACTGGCTCGTGGGCCAATACGGCGGCAGGATCGGTTATCTGTCATCGGATTATGTACAGCTTTACTGAGTAAGGCCGTTTTCCTCGACGATCCATCGCCGGACATCGCTGGCGAGATAGAGTGAACCGCAGACGACCACCAGATTGCCGTCTTTCAGCGCCATCCGGATACCCTCTTTGAAATCGTGACAGATATCCACCTTGCGGCAGTGGGGCGCAGAAAGCGCATATATCGTTTCAGGGTCGGCGGCGCGGAGAGGATAGTCCACCGGTACGGCAATGACATGGTCGGTAAAAAGCGCCAGTTCCCGAAGGGCATCAGCCATATCCTTATCGGCCAGCATACCGACCACTGCCGTGACTTTTCCCATCCACAGGCGGGAGATGCTGTCGGTGAGTGCCCGCATACCGTGGCAGTTGTGGGCGCCGTCCAGAAGAAGGGGCGGGTCGGTTTTTACCGGTTCCAGCCGGACGGGGAAGGTGACAGTGGCAAGTGCTTCGTACAGCGCATCCTCCCGGATGTTCAGTATTCTGGCGCCTTCGATGACGGTCATGGCGTTATAGACCTGATACCGCCCCAGCAGATTCAGATGGTATTCTCTTCCCCCATAGGAAAAATCCGTACCGGAAAGGGATTCCTCCCGGACGATCACAGCCTTGGGGCTCGGCTGGATCAGGGTACTGCCGGTGTCGGCACAGCGCTCCATCAGCTCTGCCAGTGCTTCCGGCGGCTGGAAAGGATAGGTGACGGTGGGGTTTCCCTTGATGATACCGGCTTTGTTGGCGGCGATCTCGGCGACCGTTTCGCCCAACTGGTTCTGGTGGTCCAGACCAATGCCCATGATGACCGACAGAAGGGGTTTGGGGATAATATTGGTGGCGTCATATCTGCCGCCGATGCCCACTTCCAGCACCACGACGCTGCAGCGCATTTTTTTAAACCAGAGAAAAGCCAGAACGGTGTCCAACTCAAACTCCGAGACCGGACGGCCGACAGAATCCAGATGATCCAGGTGGGGCATGATCTCTTCCAGCAGCGAGGTGAGTTCTTCTTTCGGGATCATTTCTCCGTCGATCTGAATCCGCTCACGGAAATCGAGGATATAGGGTGAGATGAAAAGGCCGGTCCTTCTGCCGTCGAGGGTCAGTGCCTTTGCCAGCATGGTGGAAGCGGAGCCCTTGCCGTTTGTACCGGTGACATGGACAAAGTTCAGACTCTTCTGGGGGCTGCCCACCAGGATCAGCAATCTGTGAATGCGGTCAAGGCTGTCTTTTGAGGGGAGTCTGGGTCTCGCGTGGATATATTCCAGTGCCTGTTCGTAGGTCATAAAATCATTCCTGTTCGTTTTTATCTGAAGATTCCCATATACCGTTCCAGCGCGTCCATCAGCGCTTTGACATTTTTCAGCGGTGTGCCGGGATAGAGTCCGTAGGTCAGGATCAGACCGCCTTCTTTTCTGCCGATGGAAGTGATCTCCTCCCGGATCAGCCGGTCAATATCGGCGGGTGTGCCGAAACAGGTGATATTCTGCCGGTCGATATCCAGATCGACACAGACCTTTCCGGCAAATTTCCGGGCGATCCAGTCAACACCGTTGACCAGATCCTGCAGATTGATCACCTCTACTCCGCCGTCGATCAGATCGTCGACGAGGGTGCGGATATCGCCGTCCGAATGCATATGGATCGGAATGCCCTTTTCCTTTGCGGGGCGGATCAGACGTTCATAGCTGGGTTTGATGTATTTTCTGAAATGGTCGGGCGAGAGCATGGGGCCCGACTGCATACCCAGATCTTCGGCATAGGTCATGATGTCCACGCCGCAGTCGATATACCGGCGGATGATCTCCATGTTGAACTGTTCTACCTTATCGATCAGCTCAAAGAGCAGCGGCTCCTCGTCTGCCATGTCAAAGATCAGATTCTGATAGCCTCTCAGGTCGGAAAGCTGCAGGAAAGTATGTCCGTGTCTAAGACCGCCCATGTGGAGTTTTTCGGGATGATCCTGTATACGTTTTTTCTCGGCTGCCCAGTCGATCGGGCCGATACCATAACAGATTTCGGGGTCGGGTGGAGTCCAGGAGGTGAAATCATCCCAGTTTTCCAGCGGGTGGCCGGTGACCGTGCCGGTCAGACCGTCCATCGGTGTCTCCCAGACACAGCCGAAGTCGTCGGTGAAAGGTTTTCCGGCCCTGGCGATGGGACGATGCTGATGCCGGTAAGGCAGTTTTGGCGCCCTGAAATCGGGAAAGAGCAGCTTGTGTTCCTCCATCAGCCCGAACAGCTCCTCCTGAGGATACTGATCATAGCAGGCATCATTGATACAGAAAAAGACCGGGATATGGTCGGGATGTTCGAACCGTACCGTGCGGAGATAGTTTTCCTTTTCGGTCATGAAAAGCCCCCCTTGGCTATACATTTCCCTGAAAATATGGTATCATATAAGAAATATCCCGTCAAGAATAAAACCAAGGGGGAAATGACTTGAGAAAACTGTTGGTCCACCTGCGCGAGTATAAAAAGGAAACCGTCCTCGGCCCGCTTTTCAAGCTTCTGGAGGCTTCTTTTGAGCTGTTCGTGCCGCTGGTCGTTGCCGCTATCGTCGACATAGGCATTGCAAACGGAGACAAACCTTATATCGCATGGATGTGCCTTCTGCTGGTAGGTCTTGGTGTCATCGGTCTTGTCTGCGCCATCACCGCCCAGTATTTTGCCGCCAAGGCTTCGGTGGGCTTTGCCTCCAAGCTCAGACGGGCGCTTTTTGCCCATATCCAGAACCTGTCCTTCTCGGAAATGGACACTATCGGCACCTCCACGCTGATCACCCGTATGACCAGTGACCTGAATCAGGTGCAGTCGGGTCTGAATCTCTTCCTCAGACTGTTCCTGCGTTCGCCGTTTGTTGTTTTCGGCGCCATGGTCATGGCGTTTACCGTTGATGTGAAGGCAGCCCTTGTCTTTGTGGTGACCATTCCCCTTCTGTCGGTGGTCGTTTTCGGCATCATGCTGTGGAGCATCCCCATGTATCAGAAGGTACAGGCTGCCCTCGATAAGGTGCTGGGCACCACCAGAGAAAACCTCACCGGTGTCCGTGTTATCCGCGCCTTCGGCCAGGAGGAGCAGGAAAAAGAGCGCTTCTCCGGTTATAATGCCGCTCTGACTAAGCTGCAGACCTTTGTCGGACGCGTTTCGGCGCTGATGAACCCTGTCACCTATATCATCATCAATCTCGCCATCGTTGCGGTCATCTGGGTCGGCGGCCATCAGGTCGATACCGGTGTTCTGACCCAGGGCGAAGTGGTCGCACTGGTCAACTATATGTCCCAGATTCTGGTGGAGCTGGTCAAGCTTGCCAACCTGATCATTTCGGTCACCAAGGCAGTTGCCTGTGCCCGCCGTGTTTCCGGTATCATGGATATCCAGTCCTCTATGGAGGATAAGGGATCTGTTCAGACCTGCGGCAGCGAAGATGCCATCGTCTTTGACCATGTTTCCCTGACCTATAAAAACGCAGGCGCCGAGTCGCTGTCCGATATCTCCTTCACCGTGAAAAAAGGCGAGACTGTCGGCATCATCGGCGGTACCGGTTCGGGTAAATCCTCTCTTGTCAGCATGATCCCCCGCTTTTATGATGCGACCGAAGGCCGTGTACTGGTAAACGGTGCCGATGTCCGGGAACAGCCGCTGCAGGCGCTGAGAGAAAAGGTCGCTGTTGTCATGCAGAAAGCCGTTCTCTTCAAGGGCTCTGTGGAAGAAAACCTCCGCTGGGGCAAGCGCGATGCCACCGAAGAAGAGATGTACCGCGCCCTTGAGATCGCCCAGGCAAGAGATTTTGTCGATGCCAAACCCCGTAAGCTGAAAGAGCATATCGAACAGGGCGGCAAGAACCTCTCCGGCGGTCAGCGTCAGCGCCTGACCATCGCAAGAGCACTGATCAGCGAACCCGAGATCCTGATCCTGGATGACAGTGCCTCTGCCCTTG
Organism: Oscillospiraceae bacterium; assembly: GCA_017396055.1. Classification (GTDB taxonomy): domain Bacteria; phylum Bacillota; class Clostridia; order Oscillospirales; family Ruminococcaceae; genus Faecivivens. Next base: position 669 of record JAFQND010000089.1, on the reverse strand, counting down.
ACTTTGCGACCGACGCACGCCTCAGAGCGGCTATCCGGGAAAATTCGGAGGATATGACGGTGCTGATCGTTTCTCAGCGCGCTTCCACTGTGCTCCATGCGGACAAGATCATTGTCATGGACGACGGCGAGATGGCCGGTATCGGCACCCACGACCAGCTGATCGAAAGCTGCCCCGTATACCAGGAGATCTATTATTCCCAGTTCCCGAAGGAGGTAAAAGCATGAGCAAGAAAGATGCCAGACAGATGCAGACCCTCCGGAAGGTTCTCACACGAATCAGAAAGTACTGGTTTTTACTGACCCTGTCAATCCTTTCCGCAGCCGTGAGCGTTGCGCTGACCCTTTATGCGCCGCTGCTTGTCGGCGATGCCATCGACTATATCATCGGGCCGGGCGATGTGGATTTCAGAGGCGTTTTCGGCGTTCTTGTGGTCCTCTGTGTCGTCATTGGTCTGACGGCGGTGTTCCAGTGGCTGATGAATATCTGCAACAACCGCATCGCCTACCGCACCACCCGGGATATCCGAGACGAGGCATTCCGCAAGATCTCGATCCTGCCGCTGAAGTATATCGACGGCCGCTCCACCGGCGAAGTGGTCAGCCGTGTGATCGCCGACGTGGATCAGTTTGCAGACGGCCTTCTGATGGGCTTTACCCAGCTGTTTAC
>JAFQND010000088.1 GCA_017396055.1 Oscillospiraceae bacterium | reverse complement strand
GACGTTCTTGCCAAGTGCTACGGCGGCGACATCACCCGAAAGAAAAAACTTCTGGAAAAACAGAAGGAAGGCAAGAAGAGAATGCGTCAGCTGGGTTCGGTCGAAGTTCCCCAGGAAGCATTCATGTCTGTTCTCAAAATCGACTAAGAGAGCGCCCCGCAAAATTTGCGGGGTTTTTCTTTTCGTCAAATATATGAACAAAAAATATCTCTATTTGTAAATTTATTCTCTGTTTTGTCGATTGCTTTTCAGTGGCTCTTCCTGTATAATTAGGCCGTTTGAGCATTTTCGGATCCTATAAAATTTAAGGAGGAGCTTTATGAAGAAGCTTAACGACAACAACAAACTCGCGATCCAGATGCTGATCGCCATGGTCGGCGGCATCGTCGTGGGTATGCTGTTCATGGCTCTGAGAGAATCTCTCGGCGCTGACAGCAATGCATGGACCACCATCAACAAACTGCTGTTCCAGGACATCACCGCTGCCGGCGGCGAAAGTGCAGTAGGTCTGTTCTATATTGGCGGTCAGCTCTTTATCCGCTCTCTTCAGCTGATCATCGTCCCCATGGTATTCTCTTCTGTGGTCATGGCCATCAGTGAGATCAACGAAGCCCGTACTCTGGGCCGTATCGCCGGCAAAACCATCGGCTGGTTCATGATGACCTCCGGTATCGCGCTGGTACTGGCAGGCGTCATCGCTCTTATGTTCTTCAACATGGGCTTCTTCCATGTTCAGGTTGACGGTCTGACCGGTTCTGCCGGTTCCACCGGTTCCAACCCCCTGCTGGTTCTGCTGAACATCGTTCCCTCCAATATCGGCGCTACCCTCAGCGTCAACAATGCCGTTCTGGGTGTTGTCTTTATCGCCGTTGTGGTAGGTCTGGCCATGAATATGCTGGGTCTGGGCAAAGAAAGCGTCATCTACCGCCTCTGTGAAGAAGTAAGCAAGATCATCGTTGTCTTCCTGAACTTTGCTGTCAAGAAGTTTGGTCCCGCTGCTATCTTCATGCTGCTGTGCAGAACCTTTGCAACCTACGGCATCGATTACCTGAAGCCCGCTGCTGTTTATGTCATCCTGACTGTTGTTCTGCTGCTGGTCTATCTGTTCATCGGCTATCCCCTCTACATCGCTCTGGTCGTAAAACAGAACCCCATCACCTTCATCAAGAAGATCTTCAAGGTCATCGTCTTCGGCTTCTCCACCTCTTCCAGCGCTGCTACCCTGCCCCTGAACATTGACACCACCACCAAGGAGCTGGGTGCTGACAACCAGATTGCTTCCTTCGTTCTGCCTCTGGGCATGACCATCAACATGGACGGTACCGCTATCATGCAGGTCGTCGCTGCCCTGTTCATCGCAGGCTGCGGCGGCTATGATGTCACCGCTTTCCAGCTGCTCATCATCATGGTTCTGGCTCTGATCGCCTCCATGGGTACTCCCGCCGCTCCCGGCGCCGGCGCAGTTATCCTGTTCACCATCCTGTCCGGCATGGGCTTTGTCAACGATCAGGCTCTGATCGCTTACTCCCTGATCCTGGCCATCAACCGTCCCATCGAGATGCTGGTCACCTCTCTGAACGTAACCGGCGACTCTGTCACCGCCATTGCTGTTGCCAAGAGCGAAGGCAAGCTGAACGCCGAAGCTTTCAACGCAAAATAACACCTGTATCTGAAAAGGTCCCTTCCGAAACGGAAGGGATCTTTTTTCGTCCGTGAAGATATTTTCGAAATAATTTCGTCTTTTTACGGTTGCGGCAGGATTGAAACCATGCTATACTTTAGGCAGTCTGCATCGAAAGAAGGTTTTTCCGTGACGCTCCGCGAATTGGCCAGACTGGCTAATGTATCGGCTTCGACCGCCTCCAAGGCGTTCAGCGGTGCCAGAGATATCAGTCCCGAAACAAGAGAGTTGGTTTTCGAGACCGCCAGACAATACGGCTGTTACGGCAAGTTTTTCAAAGGAAGACACATCAAACAGGTCATCGCCATCATCTGCCCCGAGGTGGGCAGTGCCCATTACGATCAGTATATCGAACAGCTGCAGAGCACCCTTGAGGCCCGCGGCATCATTGTTGTTATCTCCACCGACCATTTTGATGACGAGCGCCAGACCGAGCTGCTGGAATATTACGACTCCTATCTGCAGGTGGACGGCATTATCGTCTTCGGGCTGAAACAGCCGCTCAAAAAAGGCTTTGAGACCCCGATCATCTCCATCGGCGGTATCGATGACCCACAGGCGGACTGCATCAGCAGCTGTATCATACCTGCCATCCGGGAGGCAGCGGCAGAGCTCATCGCTCTGGGTCACAAAAAGGTCGCCTTTATCGGTGAAAAGCTGACCGTCTCCAAACAGCAGGCCTTTGAAGAAGTCATGACGCAGTCGGGGCTGGAGTTCGAGCTGGTCGTCAGCGAAGAACGGTTTGAAAATGCCGGCGTGGACGGGGTGCAGAAACTGCTGGAGCAAAAGACCGATGCTACCGCTCTGGTCTGCGGCTATGACTACATTGCCCTCGGCGCCATGCGCTGTCTTACCGAGAACGGCTACCGGATCCCGGAAGACTTTTCGGTGATCGGCATGGATAATATCAGCGTTACCGAATACCTCAGCTGTGCGCTCACCACCATCGACAGCCACATTGCTGAAACCTGTGAGATCATCTGTGACCTTCTGGATAAAAAGATGGCCAATCCGCATTTTCACGTCCGTCAGAAGATCACTGTCACCGACAGCCTGGTGCTGAGGAATAGTGTCGGACCTGTGCAAAGATAAAAAAGCTCCTTCCGCCGGAAGGAGCTTTTTCATTATCTTATGATCTCAAAGGTTTCTTTTTCGTAATCCACAAGGACGGTGACGCCGCCCGAATAGGTGATCCGGACGAGGGTATCCGAAAGCTGTTCATGGCGCTCCATCGTACGGGTCATCAGGTCGCCCATCTGACGATAGAGTTCCCAGCCCTCTTTGACCTTTGCCGCCGCATCCCTGAGCTGTTCGTCGGTGTCGCAGATGGGGTCAAGAGAAAGCTTGCCCATCCAGTTTTTTCCGTTGGACATAAAGGCCGAATAGAGATAAAAACTGGGTCTGCCGCCGTATTCCACCAGCTTGAGCACTGCGTCTTTGCCCTTACAGGTAGGATTAACCGTGAAGGTATAGGGATTATACAGCAGATAGCCGTGATAGACCAGTTCGGCCAGCGGCACCGAACGGTCGCCCATGGGAGGAGCGTTCCTGCCGAAGCTGCCGTAAAGGCCATAGTCCAGATGAGGTGCCAGATAATCATAGATGCCCTCGGAGCTGAAGCCGCCCAGCACTTCTTTACAGTTTTCAGCCATCTCAGCCGCCAGTTGCACCGACCCGGTGCGGGTGACGGGATGGTCAGGGTGGGTGCACTCTCTGGGCATGACAACGCTGATGACATCCACATAATGCAGGCCGTCAAAGCCGAGGTCTTTGATCTTCGGGAACATTTCCTTTGCCTGTTTCAGGCCCACTTCGGGACAGAGGTCAAACATCTGACCGCCGCTCCATGCTGCGTTGGAGACAGGTACGCCGTCCCAGTTCCGGCGGGTGTTGTCGGGAGAGTAATTCTCGGCGATCTCGTAGTGATCGGTGTGATTGGTGTGGCAGGCGATGCGATAGCCCAGCTTTTTCGCCTTTTCGACCAGCTTGCGCAGGCCTTCTTCGCCGCCGAGGGCGGGTTCCACCGGAAATGCCTCCGGCCAGCGTCCGTCATGACCGCGGATATTCCAGCCCACAAGACAGATCTCAGCCTCTTCGACGCCCTGACGCTTCAGCTCGTCCATAAACTCGCCCACTCGCTCAAAGGTGCAGGCCACCCGCATGGGCGGTTCGTTTTCTCTGGTCTGATGAAGGATCTCGGCGGGGGCAGGTTTCCAGCCGCAGCGCACCCGGATGACCGGGGCCTTCAGTGCATAGGCGAGGGAAGGCTGCTTTTCTGCCCGTTCAGAGAGGGGTGTCAGCATTCCCTTGTCCAGAAGCCAGTTCCGGTAGCAAAGTGCCATCTCGTTATAGCCGTCCCCCGGGCGAAGATGATGCACTTCAATGACGATATCTTCATAAAGAGGCCGCCCGTTCAGGCGATAGAGCTGATAGACCCGGTATTTTCCGTCCTTCCGCTCGACACAGAGCTCATAGTCCCATGCCATGCCGGTGACAATGGCGAGAGCGGAGCCTTTCTCGCATTTTGCGCCATAGATACGCATGTCCACATTGTCTGCACCGGCCGAGAAATCTTCCTCATGGGCAGAAAAGATACAGAGACTGTGGTCACAGTTTCCGGAATACTCGCCGGCACTTTTGCCGCTGCAGCGGGGCAGCAGGAAATATCCGGGGTCATCACCCGGGATACCGCCGAAAACTTCGGCTTCAATGGCCGCAATACCGGAGGTGTCGGTCGACCGGGAAAGAGAAATCACAGTACAGTCAGCCTGTACATCCATGGCGGCAGGAAGAGAAAAACGACTGCCGTCGGGCGCGACAGCAGTAAATTTCGAACGGATCATAAGGAACAGCTCCTTTCGCTTTTTCTTCATTCTACAGCAAAGCCGGAGATCTGACCACAGATCTCCGGCCGCATTTGTGTTTTTGCAATTTTCCCGTTGGAAAGAGAAAGTTATTGGTAAATTTTAAAATTCCATGATGCCGACTTTGGGAATCGTGCAGTCATACTTTACCATTG
>JAFQND010000087.1 GCA_017396055.1 Oscillospiraceae bacterium | reverse complement strand
CCTTCCTTCGGCGGTTTCCACAACCCCTGCGGCAGAGCCAAGATCGCCCATCAGGGCGGTGTCCTCTCGCCCGGCGACCTTCTGAATATCGCTGCTGTCCTCAGACAGTCGAGACTTCTCTTCCAGTGGAGCGATCAGTTTGCCGACGAAGAAAATGCCGTATCCGAACAGTTCTCCCGCCTGTATCAGAACAACGCTCTGGAACGGATGATCTCCTCCGCCATCGTCAGCGAGGATATGATCGATGACAACGCCTCCGGCGAGCTGGCCGCCATCCGCCGCAAGATCCGCCAGACCGAGCTGAAGGCCCGTGAAAAGATGGAGAAAATGATCCGCTCTTCCACCTATCAGCGCTTTTTGCAGGACAGCATCATCACCATGCGCGACGGACGTTTTGTCGTGCCGGTCAAAGCCGAATACAAGAGCGAAGTACAGGGTCTGGTCCATGACACTTCGGGAAGCGGCTCCACCTATTTCATCGAGCCCATCGCCGTCGTCGAAGCCAACAACGAGATCCGCGTTCTTCAGTCCAAAGAGCAGGAGGAGATCGAGCGTATTCTGGCCGAGCTCTCTGCCCATGTAGGCGACTGTAGCGACAATATCTGCTGGGCATTTGAAAACATCATCGATCTGGATGTCCTCTTTGCCAAGACAACCCTTGCCTCCCGCATGAAGGCCATGATGCCCAAAGTGGTCGAAGACGGCAAGATCTTCCTGAAAAAGGCCCGTCATCCCCTGATCGATCCCAAAACAGTCGTCCCCGTTGACATCCGTCTGGGCGACGAATTCACTTCTCTCGTCATCACCGGTCCCAACACCGGCGGTAAGACCGTTACTCTGAAAACGCTGGGCCTGCTGACCCTGATGACCATGTGCGGCATGCTGATCCCCGTGGCCGACGGCTCTGTCATCTCTACCTTTGAGGATGTGCTGGTCGATATCGGCGACGAACAGAGCATCGAACAGTCGCTGTCCACCTTCTCTTCCCATATGGTCAACATGATCTCGATCCTTGACCGGGCCGACTACCGTTCGCTTTGTATCATTGACGAGCTGGGCTCCGGCACCGACCCCGTCGAAGGCGCCGCACTGGCCATTTCGATCCTCGAAAAACTGCAGAAAAAGGGCTGCCGCGTGGCCGCCACCACCCATTATGCCGAGCTGAAGATGTACGCTCTGCAGACTCCCGGCGTTGAAAACGCCTGCTGTGAGTTTGACGTCGAAAGCCTCAGACCCACCTACCGTCTGCTCATCGGTGTGCCCGGCCGGTCCAATGCCTTTGCGATCTCCCAGAAACTGGGCCTCGGCGACGATGTGATCGAGCGCGCAAAGGAACTGGTCCAGAGCGAGAACAAACGCTTTGAGGATGTCATCGATTCGCTGGAAGAGGCCAGACACAGACTGGAAGCCCTTCAGCAGGAGGTCGAGTTTGAAAAACGCGAGATCGACCACCGCCGCGACGAGATCAAGGCTTATCAGAAGCAGCTGATCGCCGACCGGGAAAAAGAAGCCGAACGGGCCAAGCTGGAAGCCATGCAGATCGTGACCGATGTCCGCCGTCAGGCCGAAGGTGTTCTGGCAGATCTGGACGAAGTCCGCAAGCTGAAGGATTCCGAAGAGTTCTCCCGCAGACTCAATCAGGTCCGCTCTCAGATCAAGGGCAAAGTCGGCCGGATGCACGACACCGCCAACCCTGTCGCTGCCCGCTCCAACGGCGGATATAAACTGCCCCGTCCCCTCAAACCCGGCGACGAGGTGCTGGTCGTCGACATCGACAAAGAGGGTACCGTTGTCAAGGCTCCCGATAAATCCGGCATCGTTCTTGTCCAGACCGGTATCATGAAATCCCGCGTCAAGCTGGAAAATCTCCGACTGCTCGACCGTCCCAAAGTCAAAGTCAACGGCAATGCTGCTCCCACCGGCAAAGTCCGTACAGCCGATGTTTCCCGCGGTCTCAAGGGCGGCACCCAGCGGGGCGGCTTCCCCGAGGTGGATCTTCGCGGTATGAACGCAGAGGAAGCCATCATCGAGATGGAAAGCTTTATCGACAGCGCCGTGCTCAGCAATGTCCATCAGGTGACCATCATCCACGGAAAAGGCACCGGCGTACTGCGCGAGGCCGTTCATCAGCGGCTGAAAAAGCACAAGAGCGTCAAGTCTTACCGCCTCGGCGTCTTCGGCGAGGGCGAGACCGGCGTCACCATCGCAGAACTGAAATAATTTCCTTACGGGTCCCTTTTACCGGGGGCCCGTTTTGTTTTTGAACGAAGTATAAATGTTAATCGGTTTACTTGACAAACGCTTTCACATAGGGTAAAATAGTGGATGTTAATTAGTTACCTAACTATTTTAGGATGGAAGGAATGATCGGCTCTTGAAACGATGGATGAAGTACATAAAACCCTACTGGCCCTATTTCGTGATCGGCCCCCTGTGCATGATCGTTGAAGTAATCGGCGAGGTACTGATGCCCAAATACATGGCGTCTATCATCAACAACGGCGTGGAGGGACAGAGCGTCTGGCATATCGTCGGCATCTGTCTTCTGATGATCTTCACCGCCCTTCTGATGATGGCAGGCGGCGTGGGCGGCGCTTATTTCGGCGCCAAGGCCTCGGTAAACTTTGCGGCCGACTTAAGACAGGACGTCTATGCAAAGGTACAGAAATTCTCCTTTGCCAACATCGATAAATTCAGCACCGGTTCGCTGGTCACCCGTCTGACCAATGACGTCACCCAGCTGCAGAACTTTGTCAACATGCTTTTGAGAATGTGCCTGCGCTCTCCCGGTATGCTGATCGGCGGCACCATCATGGCCCTGACCATGAATCCCAGACTCGCCGCGATTCTGGCGGTCACCGTTCCCCTGATCCTTCTGACCCAGGCTTTCATCATCCGCACCGGCTTCCCCCGGTTCGGCGCCATGCAGAAAAAGGTGGACGGCTTAAACTCCACTGTTCAGGAAAACCTGACCAATGTCCGGGTGGTCAAATCCTTTGTCCGCGAAGATTTTGAGATAGAAAAATTCGGCCGCGCCAACGGCGAACTGAAAAAGGCCGGCCTTGCCGCCATGAGCGTCATGATCTTCATGCAGCCGATGATGGGTCTGTTTATGAACCTCACTTCCGTTGCGGTCGTCTGGTTCGGCGGCAACCAGGTCATCGCCGGAGATATGCTGGTAGGCGACCTGACCGCTTTTCTCACCTATATCACCCAGATCCTCTCTTCGCTGATGATGCTGACCATGCTGTTCATGCAGAGCTCCCGCGCGCTGGCTTCCTCCCGCCGTATCACCGAAGTGCTGG
>JAFQND010000086.1 GCA_017396055.1 Oscillospiraceae bacterium | reverse complement strand
GCGCTTCTGGCCGCCGGACAACTCAAAGGGGCTCTTATCCAGCAGTTCGGGGCGCAGACCGGCAAACTCGGCAGCCTGACGGACTCTGCGGTCGATCTCGGCGCTGTCGAGGCCCATGTTTGTGGGGCCGAAAGCGATGTCTTTATATACAGTCTCTTCAAAGAGCTGATATTCGGGATACTGGAAAACAAGACCTACATTAAACCGAACCTGTCTCAGTTTCGATTTATCGGCCCAGATATCTTCGCCGTCCAGCAAAACTTTACCGGAAGTGGGGCGAAGAAGACCGTTGAAATGCTGAATCAAGGTGGATTTTCCGGAGCCGGTATGACCGATAACGCCGATCATTTCGCCGCTGCCGATGGTCAGCGACACATCGTCCACAGCCACCTTTTCAAAGGGAGTTCCGGCACCGTAGGTATAGGTAAGATGATCGATGGTAATGACCAAAACAGTTCATTCCTTCCTTTGAGACTTACGAGAGAAGGGCTTTCAGTGCCTCAAAACATTCATCCTCAGTGAGGATGTCTTCCGGCAGAGGAACACCCTCGGCACGAAGCTCATGAACGAGTTCGGTAACCTGAGGAACATCAAGTCCGACCGATTTCAGGAGTTCTACCTGAGAAAAAACTTCTTTGGGAGTGCCATCTCTGAGGATGACGCCGCCGTCCACAACAACAACACGGTCAGCTTTTACCGCCTCGTCCATATAATGGGTGATCAGCACAACAGTGGTACCGAAATCCCTGTTGAGACGACGGATCGTCTTGAGAACTTCGCTGCGGCCGCGGGGATCAAGCATGGCGGTTGGCTCATCCAGCACGATAAAATCGGGACGCATGGCGAGAATACCGGCGATGGCGATACGCTGTTTCTGACCGCCCGAAAGCTGATGAGGCGCGTGTTCGCGGTATTTATACATATCCACTTCCCTGAGAGCTTCGTCCACACGGCGGCGGATCTCGGAAGGCTCCACACCCAGATTTTCCAGTGCAAAAGCCACGTCTTCTTCAACGATAGTGGCAACGATCTGGTTGTCGGGATTCTGGAAAACCATGCCGACCTGCTGACGGATATCGAAGATACGATCCTCGTCTTTGGTATTGATACCGCAGACAACAACATCACCGGAAGTAGGAGTCAGAATCGCGTTAAAATGTTTGGCGAGAGTAGATTTTCCGGAGCCGTTATGGCCCAGTACGGCGACAAACTGTCCTTTGGGGATCTGAAGATCCATTCCCTTCAGGACAACTACGGGAGGAGTTCCCTCTTCGTCACCGGGATATTCAAAACAGAGATCTTTGACAACGATCTCTTTCTTTTCCATCATAATACTTCCTCCAAAGGAAAGATTCAGCGGGAAAGGTCCTCCACAAACCAGGAGTACATTTCCTTATACAGATCGAAGGTCTCACAGGGCTTAAAGTCGATCTGATACATTCGGAAAACAACAGGGATGTCTTTGGGCTGCCACTGCTCGTTGTAGGAATAGCGATAAGTCATACCGCATTTTCTCATGACTCCGCCGCTGCCGGGATTTTCACGGTCATGGGTAGCAATGACAAAAGGGAAACCGGCATCGCGCATTCGGTCAAGGATCGCTTTTCCTGCCTCAGAGCCATAACCTTTTCGCCAGCAATCTTTGCGGTAACCGTAGCCGAACTCAGCTTTTTCGCTGTAGGAGGCACCGGCATAGCCGATCAGTTCGCCGGTCTCTTTCAGACAGACGGCATAATTATACCCCCAGGGATCGCTATAGGAATCAAGATAGCGTTCCTTCATCCACTGACACGCATCCTCAACGGTTTTTGCGGGGAACCAGGGAAGGAAGGTGTTGACTTCTTCGTCGCGAAGGATCTCGAACAGTGCCTCAGCATCTTCGGGAACAAAGCGTCTGAGAATCAGCCGTTCTGTCTCAAGATAAGGGGTATTTTCAACGATCTTCAGATCATTTTCAAAATGCATGGTCGTCCTTTCCGGGATCATTTCCCGATGAACAGTGCGGTTGAACCACAAGGCATTGACAGACCGGCTTTTTCGACCGGCAATCCGATCTCGTAAGAAGTAACTTCGCCCTCATATTTCCGTCCGACGGTAGCTCCCAGAAGATAGGTCATCACAGAGGGCGGCAGACCGGTAACATAAGAGTTCAGGGCAAAGAAGAGGGGCTGATCTGACAGAACGCCGGTACAGAGCTCCACCAGATCGAAGATCTTTTCTTCCAGCTGCCACACCTCACCGCCGGGACCTCTTCCGTAAGAAGGAGGGTCCATGATAACGGCGTCATATTTTCTGCCGCGGCGAATCTCACGGGCGACGAATTTCTCACAATCATCCACGATCCAACGAACATCGCGGTCATCCAGATGGGACAGTGCAGCGTTTTCTCTCGCCCACTGCACCATGCCCTTGGAGGCATCCACATGGCAGACAGATGCGCCGGCATTCAGACAGGCCAGCGTCGCACCGCCGGTATAAGCAAAGAGATTGAGAACGGAAATGGGTCTTCCTGCTTCGCGGATCAGTTTATCAAAAAGATCCCAGTTGACAGCCTGTTCGGGGAAAAGGCCAGTGTGCTTGAAACCGGTGGGAGAAACCTTGAAAGTCAGATCTTTATAGCGGATCTGCCAGCTGTCGGGAAAACGGTTGAAGTATTCCCATTTTCCGCCTCCGGTACGGGAGCGGTGATAATGGGCGTCCGGATGAGCCCATTCTTTTCCCTTTGGTGTTTTCCAGATGATCTGAGGGTCGGGACGGATCAGGGTCACATTCCCCCATCGTTCCACCTTTTCACCGTCAGAGGTATCGATCAGGACATAGTCCTGCCAATCGGATGCAGTACGCATAAACCTTTTATTCTCCTTTATTCAGGATATAATGCCACGCATCACAAAGGATGCGGTAGCCGATCTTTTTGTAAACGTGGTTGGAGATAGGATTTGCTTTATCCACATAGAGAGTAACGAAGCGGTTGCCCTTTTCCAGCATGGCACGGGAAAGCGCCAGAACATTGGCGGCGGCATAGCCCTTTCCCCGCTCATGAGGCGGAGTATAGACACCGGAAACACTGCAGCCGGTGTTCAGCTGACGAGCCACACTGGCGATCGAAACGATCTCACCGTCAGGAGCCTCAAACAACCAGACAAGGCCTTTTCTTACACGGCCGGCATATCGCTCTTTCTGTTCGTCACTGAGCTGAAAATCGGGATCCTGCTCCACAAAGGCGGCAAATTCCCTGGACCAGCGATATACCAGCGGGATATCTTCTTCTCTCGCCGGACGGGCAGTTCCGGCGGCAACAGGGATATCATTCGCCTCATCCATCTGCATGACATCCATGGCAAGGTGGAGAGTACGGGTCAGTTCGGGACGGCGTTTTTTCAGCCCGTCAAAAAACAGATCGGCGGCAGGACTTCCGGCATTGTATTGGTCCGGGATCCAATCCTGCTCGTCCAGTGCGGAAGCGAGAAGCATAACCGCTTCTTCAACGCCTTCGCCTGTCTGATAGATAGTCAGCGCATAACCGGCGATTTTGCCGAAGAGAAGTACCGGTTTTCCATCCTCTTCCACATGTCCGAAATAGCAGTCTGCAGAAAACGGCGTCTCACGGTTTGCTGCGGCATTTGTGAGGATCAGCTGAAAAACCGCTTCATTTTTCAACATAACAGCTTCGTCAGCGTCGAGAAACTGCTGTCCGTTTTCGAAAAACACGATCTTCATCTGATCTTCCTCCTTTTCAGATATCAAGGGACAATTGTCCGGTGGGCTGCCCGGAGACCGATTTTCCTTCGGGCGTACGGCCCAGATGCCTGTAGGCGAGGTCGGTGACACAGCGTCCGCGGGGCGTACGGGACAGGAAACCCAGCTGCATCAGATAGGGCTCATAGACGTCCTCGATGGTGACCGCCTCTTCACCCAGCAGGGCTGCAAGAGTCTCAAGGCCGACAGGGCCGCCGTTATAATGGTCGATGATGGCCGCCAGCATCCGACGGTCGGTATTCTCGAGGCCGAGGTGGTCTACTTCCAGATGAGAAAGTGCCACATCGACGATTTCTTTTGTGATCGTACCATCACCCATAACTTCGGCAAAGTCACGGATACGGCGAAGCATTCGGTTGGCGATACGGGGAGTGCCGCGGGAACGGCGTGCCAGCTCCATGGCGCCTTCCTTCACGCAGGGGATGCCGAGGATACCGGCGCTGCGCTGGATGATCTCACACAGCTGTTCAGGAGTATACAGTTCCAGTCTCAGAAGTACACCGAAACGGTCTCTGAGAGGACCGGTCAGCTGACCTGCTCTGGTGGTGGCGCCGACCAACGTGAATTTCGCCAGGTCGATGCGGATCGAGCGTGCGGAAGGGCCTTTGCCGATAACGATGTCAAGGGCAAAGTCTTCCATGGCGGGATAAAGAACTTCTTCAACGGCTTTGGAAAGACGGTGGATCTCATCGATAAAGAGAACGTCGCCCTCGCCGAGGTTGGTCAGCAGTGCCGCAAGGTCACCGGGCTTTTCGATGGCGGGACCGGAGGTGATCTTGAGGTTAGTATTCATCTCATTGGCGATGATCTGAGAGAGTGTGGTCTTACCCAGACCGGGAGGACCATAGAGAAGCACATGGTCCAGAGCCTCACCGCGGCGGCGGGCAGCTTCAATATAAACACGAAGGTTTTCCTTGGCCTTTTCCTGACCGATATACTCGCTCAGATATTTCGGCCGGAGAGAATATTCCGTATCGGCATCCTGCGCAGTCATTTCCGGCGCAGTGATCCGGTTTTCCAGATCCAGTTCGATGTCGTCGCGGTCCAGCTGAGATTCGAACAAGATAACATCTCCTTCCTTTTCCGGTCAGACCGGAAATCGGTCAAAAGGCGAGCTTTTTCAGGGCGGCCTTGATCATATCTTCGACAGAAGTCTCGGGGGGCAGCTTGGTAACTACCGAAGCTGCTTCGCTCTGGGTATAACCCAGTACCACAAGGGCGCTGATGGCTTCGCCGGCATTGGAGCTCTGGCTCTGTATCGGAATGTCGATGGCTTCCGTGATACCTGCGGCAGCCTGTTCCTTGCTGATCTTATCTTTCAGTTCAAGCAGGATCCGCTGGGCGGTCTTCATACCGAGACCGGGCGCGCG
>JAFQND010000085.1 GCA_017396055.1 Oscillospiraceae bacterium | reverse complement strand
TGCGCTTCTGATGGATACCTATTTCGACCGGATCGTCTGTTCGCCCCTTCTGCGGGCAAAACAGACCGCAGAGATCATCGGTGAGGGCAGGGAAGTGCCGCTTATCGTTGACGAGCGGCTGAAAGAGCGGGGATTCGGCAGCCTGGAAGGCCATCCCTTCAGCCAGGATGATTTCGACAGCTGGTGGAAGAGAAATTTTGATTTTGCCGCCTGCGGTATGGAACCGGTGGACAGCCTGCTCAGCCGGATCAGTTCTCTGATCGACGAGCTTTATGAACAGCATCCCGACGAAACGATCCTTTTTGTCGCCCACGGCGGCACCTTTGTCGGCGTGGACAGCTATTTCAACGGTTATCCCGCCGATGACGAAACGCTGCGTTTTATTCCCAACTGTACGATCCGGCGCTTTCACAGATAAAAGTGAATTTTTTCAAAATCGCTTGACTTTCACACTTTCGAGTGTTAAAATGGAACAGTAGAAAAGCGTCTGTCCTTTAAAGACGCTTGATTTCAGAGTGAAAACGACGAGGTGTGCTATGAACGAAAAGCTCCGTGAACTGAATGTGGAATTTCTGTTTCGTGCTGTCCTGAAGCTTGAGACAATGGAAGAATGCTATAATTTCTTCGAAGATCTTTGTACGGTTCCTGAACTGAAGGCTCTGTCCCAGCGGCTTCAGGTCGCCAAGATGCTCAGCGAGGGCAAAGTTTACAGCGATATTGTTTCTGAAACCGGTGCTTCCACTGCCACCATCAGCCGTGTCAATCGCTCGCTCCATTACGGCTGTGACGGTTACGGGATCATCTTTGACCGTATGCGCGCCGAAGATGAGGAAAACAGCAAATAATGAGCGAATATATGGATTTTGCCCGGGTATATGATCTTCTGACAAGAGAGATTGATTATGATGCCCGCGGCAGATATTTTGACGAGGTCATCCGTCGCCACGGCGGTTTTCGCGGCATCCTTCTGGATCTGGGCTGCGGCACCGGCAAACTGAGCGAGGTCATGAGTTCGATCGGTTATGATGTCATCGGTGTGGATAATTCTCCCTCGATGCTGATGGCTGCCTTTGACCGCCGCGCCGAGACCGGCAGCGATATCACCTATCTCTGTCAGGATATGACCCGTCTCGATCTCTTTGGTACGGTGGATGTGGTGCTCTCTGCGCTGGACAGCTTCAACCATCTGACCCGTTATGAGGATCTTTGCAAAGCTATCAAAAAAGCTGCCTTTTTCCTCCATCCCGACGGGGTGGTGGTGTTTGACATGAACACCGTCTATAAACATCGTCAGGTGCTTGCCAGCAACACCTTTGTCTATGATATGGATGAAGTTTACTGTGTCTGGCAGAACACTCTGAAGGAAGATGATCTGGTTCAGATGGATCTCGATTTCTTCGTTCCCGGAGAGGACGGATTTTACGACCGGATGGAAGACAGCTTTGCCGAGCGGGCTTATTCCCATGAACAGATACTCGAAGCGCTGCACAAAGCCGGTCTCCGGCTGGAGGCCGTCTATCACGAGGACTCTTTTGAAGAACCCCGCCCCGATTCCCAGCGGCTGATCTATGTTGCCCGGCTCGATCCGGACAGAAAGGATATCTTCCGCCAAAGCGCTCCCAAAGATGACCGCATCTGATCTGAAAGAATCTCTCTCCGTACCAGTTATGCCGGCGCGGAGAGTTTTCTCTGTTTATTCTGACCTGTAAGAAAGGAAATCAATATGGCAAGAATTACCCGCGCCATCTCCGCCGACGGTTCCGTCATGGCGATGGCAATCGACTCCACCGATATCGCAAACCGCATCGAACAGATCCATAAGACATCTGCCGTAGTCACCGCTGCCACCGGCCGTCTGGCCACCGCAGCCGCCATGATGGGCTGGATGCTCAAAGGTGAGAAAGACTCGCTGACCCTCCGTCTTGCGGGCGGCGGCCCTTCCGGCACCATCCTCGCCGTCTCTGACGCAAAGGGAAACGTCAAAGCATGTCCTCAGAATCCTGTGGTGGAACTGCCGCTCAATGCCAAAGGCAAGCTGGACGTTGCCGGTGCTGTCGGCCGTGACGGCTATCTGGCTGTCATCCGTGATCTCGGTCTGAAAGAGCCCTATGTGGGTCAGGTGCCCATTGTTTCCGGCGAGATCGCCGAAGATATCACCAATTATTATGCTACCAGCGAGCAGACTCCCACCGTCTGCGGTCTGGGTGTACT
>JAFQND010000084.1 GCA_017396055.1 Oscillospiraceae bacterium | reverse complement strand
GCCGGTTTTGCGAATGACGATGAATTCTCTGCGTTCCGTCATGCCGAACGGCTGGGACAGATCGCCGATCTGTCCTGTGAGGAACAGAAAAAGATGCTCGCCTGGATGACCGGCATCCGGGAGAAGTACGGCATCAGCCGGTTCCCGCTGGACCCCGAAGGAGAAGATATCGATGCTTACCTCAGAGGCTGCGGCGCCGGAGAATATCTGGTCGGCGACGGCAGCGGCGCGAAGATCCCCGCGGCTTTCTTCCGTCCGGACAACTGGGATGGAAGCCGGATCTGCCTCGCACTGAGCGGGGAGGGAAAGCTGTCCGGTGATCATCCCGCCGTACAGAAGCTGCTTGCGGAGGGAACCGCCGTCTTTACCGGCAGCCTTTACTCCGCCCCGAGAAGCACCGTCAAATATTTCACCTGTTATAATTATACCGATGCCTGTCTGCAGGCACAGGAGACAGCCGTTCTCTGGCAGGCGATGACTCAGATCGCTCCCGGCGCAGCTTGGTCTCTCTATGCGGAAACAGGAGCTGCCGCTCCGGCAGCCTGTGCGCTTCCTCTTCTGAAGGGGGCACAGTCCGCTCTTCTGGATGAGGCCGCCGTCAGCGCCGCCGAGGCTGACCTTGTTTCGGATTGTTTCATTCCCGGCATCCCTCTGCTGGGCGGTATCCGGGGCGCACTGAAGCTGAGCGGCGCCGATGTAAAATTCTTCTGATTCCGCAGAAAAATTTCAAAAAAAGCTTGACATGGCGATCCCTCGCTGATATAATATATCTGTTGCCGTCCAAGGACAGGCCTGATTGGCATGCCCATGGCAACAATCCTTGTTCCGGACAGGATCCGGAGCCGTATAGACCAAAAGGAGGTGCACAAAATGGCAAAACTGAACGAAAAGTATGAGGCAGCCGTTGTATTCACCATGAAGCAGGGCGAGGAAGCTGCTAAGGCCGCTATGGAGAGATTCTCCGGCCGTATCAGCAGAAACGCTACTCTGGACTCCATCGACGAGTGGGGCAAGAGAACCCTGGCTTACGAGATCGACGACCAGACCGAAGGCTACTATGTCTTCTACAGCTTCACTTCTGAACCTTCCTTCCCCGCTGAGCTGGAAAGAAGAATGAAGATCTCTGAATCTGTACTGCGTTACATGATTACCACCAAAGAGTAATCGGAGGGCCAAAACATGCTGAACCGCGTTATTCTGATGGGCAGACTGGTAGCAGACCCTGAACTGCGCCAGACCCCTTCCGGTGTTTCGGTCGCGACCTTCCGTGTCGCTGTTGACCGCAACTATCAGGCAAAGGGCTCCGCTGAGCGTCAGGCTGATTTCATCAGCTGTGTCGCATGGCGTCAGACCGGTGAGTTTATCTCCCGTTATTTCCAGAAAGGTCGTATGATCGCTCTGGAAGGAAGCCTTCAGACCAGAAACTACGAGGACAAACAGGGAAACAAGCGTACTGCTTATGAGGTCATTGTTGAGCAGGCATATTTCGCCGACAGCAGACCCGCAGGTCAGGAGACCGGCAGAAGCAACTATGTTCCTTTCCCCACTGAACCCCCTCAGTTCGACGAACCTCAGCGCGGCAAGAGTCTCTCTGTCGGCGACTTCGGCGGCTTTGAAGCTGTTGAACCCGATGACGGAGATCTCCCCTTCTGATTTCGTAACCGCCAAAACGGGCGACCGGCCCGATTCTTTTGAAAGGAGACCTGTTCCATGGAAAGAAACAACCGTGGCAGAAAGCCCCGCAGAAAAGTCTGCGCTTTCTGTGTTGATAAAGTCGAGACCATCGACTACAAGACCGTTGGCAAGTACAGCCGTAAGGTCCTCTCTGAGAGAGCCAAGATCATTCCCCGCCGTGTAACCGGCACCTGCGCCGAGCATCAGCGTCAGCTGACCGTCGCTATCAAGCGCGCTCGCCATATGGCTCTGCTGCCCTTCGTTAACGATTAATCGATCGTTCCGACGCACCGGACATCCGTTCGGTGCGTTTTGCTTTGGAAAAAACCGCTAAAAAGATAAATTCTCGATTTTCTCCAAAGTTTTTTGCATATTTCTCTTGACATTGGTGTACATTATGAGGTATACTAATCTATGCAAGTGCTGCTCTGTCACAGGATCGTTCTGTGGGTTCCCGGTTTTCGGGGAAAGAGGTTAGCTCATAGAATGACGATGCGGCGGAAAGGCCTTAAACCCCTGCTGCTGAGGCAAAGGGAGGGAATTAGAATGTCAGAAATCAGAGTAAAAGACAACGAATCTCTTGAAAACGCTCTGAAGAGATTCAAGAGATCTTGCGCTAAGTCCGGCGTGCTCGCTGAAGTCCGCAAAAGAGAGCACTACGAGAAGCCTTCTGTAAAACGGAAGAAGAAGTCGGAAGCTGCCAGAAAACGCAAGTTTAAATAAGGATCTTTCGATCTGCGTAAGGAAAGCGAGCTGAAAAGCTCGCTTTTTCGTTTGAATGGAGGTTTTTATGCCCATCCTTGCCCCCGACCATTGGTTCCGCCGGATCACCGATATCCCCGCGGAATTTTTTGTGAAACAGAATATCCGCCTTATTGCGCTGGATGTGGACAACACCCTGACCACCCACGACAACCCTGTTCCCGCCGAAGGCACCGAACAGTGGCTGGAAAAGATGCGCGATGCCGGTCTGACCCTGGTCATCCTCTCCAACAACAATGCCCCGCGGGTGGAACCCTTCGCAGAAAAGCTGGGACTTTCCTATGCGGCAAAGGCGGCAAAACCGCTGCCCTTCGGGCTGATCCGCACCTGCCGGGAACACGGCATTTCTCTGAAGGAATGTGCCATCATCGGCGATCAGATCTATACCGATATCCTCTGCGGCAATCTGGCGCCCGGTGCGCTGTCTGTGCTGGTCACCCTGATGGAACCGGAGGACAAACCCTTTTTCCGTCTCAAGCGGAAACTGGAGCAGCCGGTGTTGTGTTCCTTTAAAAAGCGTCATTCCGACCGGGTTCATTTTTAAGGAGGAGCTATGAAAACTGCACGTTTCGGCCCTGCCGGCACAGCCGACAGCTTTGCTGCCCTGGGTTATAAAAAGACCGTTCAGCTGCCCGACTATCTCGAGCGCTTCGGGCTCACCGCCTTTGAGTATCAGTGCGGAAGGGGTGTGCGGGTCAACGAGGCGACTGTCACCGAACTGGGCCGCCTCTGTAAAGAAAAAGATATTGCCCTTTCGCTCCACGCGCCTTATTATATCTCCCTCTCTTCGGTGGAGGAGGAGAAGCGGATGAACAGCGTCAATTATATCGTCGACAGCGCAAAGGCTGCCCGGCTCATGGGCGCCGACCGGATCATTGTCCACTCCGGCTCCTGCGGCAAAATTTCCAGAGAAGAGGCTCTGTCCCTGGCGAAAGGCACCCTGCAGATGGCGCTGAAAGCCCTTGACGAGCTGGGCTTTTCCGATATTGCGGTCTGTCCCGAGACCATGGGCAAGGTCAACCAGCTGGGCGACCTGAACGAGGTGATGGAGCTCTGTTCCATCGACGAACGGCTGATCCCCTGTATTGATTTCGGTCATCTCAATGCCCGTACCTTCGGCTCTATCCGGGAGGCAGCCGACTATGCCCTGATCCTTGACACCATCCGTGACCGGCTGGGCGAAGAGAGAGGACGGAATTTCCACGCCCATTTTTCCAAGATCCAGTATACCGTTCCCGGCGGCGAGAAATGCCATCTGACTTTTGACGACCGGGAATTCGGCCCCGATCCCGGCCCGCTGACCGCTCTGATCGCGGAGAGGGGACTGACGCCCCGCATTATCTGTGAGTCGGCCGGCACCCAGACCGAAGATGCCGCGGCGATGAAAGCGCTTTACTGCCGCTGAATCACCGTTTTCATATGACAAATTGCAGTGAAGGGCAGAGAATTTCGGTGCAATTTCTGTGATAACCGCAGAAGTCTTGCGCCAGGATGATTTTTTTGGAAATTCCCTTGCCAAAAGCGCGAAAATACGGTAAAATAACAGTGTATGATTTTGTTTCCGCACGCCGGGAAGGTCCCGGTTCATTTGTTGTGACCGCCAGTCGGTCCTGAGAAGCAAAACAATAATTTCATGGAGGTATCCCCAATGATTTCTGCAGGCGAATTCAGAAATGGTATCACTTTTGATATGGACGGCGAAGTAATGCAGGTCGTCGAGTTCCAGCATGTAAAACCCGGTAAGGGCGCAGCTTTCGTCCGTACCAAGATGAAGAACGTCATCACCGGTGCTGTCACCGAGACCAGCTTCAACCCCACCGCCAAATTCCCCGAAGCTTTCATCGAGCGCAAGGATATGGAGTATCTGTACAACGACGGCGATCTGTACTACTTCATGGACGTTGAGACCTATGAGCAGGAGACCATCGACCCCGCTCATCTGGGCGACGGCTTC
>JAFQND010000083.1 GCA_017396055.1 Oscillospiraceae bacterium | reverse complement strand
CATACCGGCCATGGTGGCGGCATTGGCCATATTCTCGCGTGCTCTGATATCACTCAGACCGTTTTCATAAGCGCGGGGCAGATTCTCAAAGACCATCTTCAGGCTGCGCATGGCAAGGCTGTCGGTGTAATCGGTAGCCATCACAGAGGCGATAGCTTCCAGGGCGTGGGTAACCGCGTCGATACCGGAGGCAGCGGTCAGTCCCTTGGGGGCGGTCATATGGAAGTCGGTGTCAACGATGGCCATGTTGGGAAGCAGCTCATAATCAGCCAGAGGATATTTGATGCCGGTCTGTTCATCGGTGATAACAGCAAACGGCGTAACTTCAGAACCGGTACCGGCAGAAGTGGGAACTGCGATAAAGTAAGCCTTTTCTCCCATTTTGGGGAAGGTGTATACTCTCTTGCGGATATCGACAAAGCGCATGGCCATATCCATGAAATCTGCTTCGGGATGTTCGTAAAGTACCCACATGATCTTGGCTGCGTCCATAGCAGAACCGCCGCCGAGAGCAATGATGCAGTCGGGTTTGAAAGCGGTCATCTGTGCCGCACCGGCTTTTGCACAGGCCAGGGTGGGGTCGGGCTCGACGTCGAAGAAGGTAGCATGCTGGATGCCCAGCTCTTCCAGCTTATCGGTAATAGGCTTGGTATAACCGTTTTCGTAAAGGAAATTATCCGTGACGATAAATACCTTTTTGGAACCGCGGACAGTTTTCAGCTCATCAAGGGCAACAGGCAGGCAGCCCTTTTTGATATAGATCTTTTCAGGTGCTCTGAACCAAAGCATGTTCTCTCTCCTCTCGGCAACCGTCTTGATGTTCAGCAGATGTTTGACACCAACGTTTTCGGAAACGCTGTTGCCGCCCCAGGAGCCGCAGCCCAGTGTCAGGGAAGGAGCAAGCTTGAAGTTGTACAGATCACCGATACCGCCCTGAGAAGAAGGAGTATTGACCAGAATACGGCAGGTCTTCATCCGGTCGGCAAATTCAGCGAGTTTTGCCTGTTCGGTAACAGTATTCAGATAGATAGAAGAGGTATGGCCATAACCGCCGTCGGCGATCAGCTGTTCTGCTTTGGCAAAAGCATCCTGAATATCTTTGGCTTTGTACATTGCCAGAACAGGAGAAAGCTTTTCGTGGGCGAATTCTTCGCTCAGATCGACACTCTCTACCTCACCGATCAGAATCTTGGTACCGGCGGGGACTTCAACACCGGCAAGCGCTGCAATAGCCGCAGCCTTCTGGCCGACGATCTTAGCGTTGAGAGCTCCGTTGATCAGGATGGTTTTTCTGACTTTTTCAGTCTCTTCTTCGTTCAGGAAATAGCAGCCGCGGGCAGCAAACTCTGCTTTGACTGCATCATAAATGCTCTCCATGACGATGACGGACTGCTCAGAAGCACAGATCATACCATTGTCGAAAGTCTTGGAGTGGATGATCGAACTGACTGCCATCAGGATATCCGCGCTGTCATCGATAATGGCGGGAGTGTTGCCCGCGCCTACACCAAGAGCAGGTTTGCCGCTGGAATAGGCTGCCTTGACCATACCGGGACCGCCGGTAGCCAGGATCAGATCAGCTTCTTTCATGATCATATTGGTCATAGCCAGCGAAGGAACATCGATCCATCCGATAATGCCCTCGGGAGCACCCGCTCTTACAGCAGCCTCCAGGACGATTTTCGACGCGGCGATCGTGGAATTCTTTGCACGGGGATGAGGGCTGACGATAATACCGTTTCTGGTTTTCAGCGCCAGCAGAGTCTTGAAAATAGCAGTAGAAGTGGGGTTTGTAGTCGGAATAACAGCAGCGATCAGACCGAAAGGCTCCGCAATTTTTTTAATGCCGAAAGCCTTGTCTTCTTCAATCACACCACAGGTCTTGGTATCGCGGTAAGCGTTGTAGATATATTCAGAAGCGTAGTGATTCTTGATAACCTTATCTTCCACAACGCCCATGCCGGTCTCTTCCACGGCAAGTTTTGCCAGTTCGATACGCGCTTTGTTTGCAGCGGTAGCGGCGGCGAGGAAGATTTTATCGACCTGCTTCTGTGTATAGGACGCAAAGAGTTTCTGTGCTTCCCGTACGCGCGCGATCGCTTCTTCGAGCTTTTCGACTCCGTCAACGATTTCATACTGCCTGTTTTCCATGGCGGTTTTCCTCCTGTAGCAATCTATGGTTGAATGTTGGATGACTTATTGCAGAAGAACAGCTCTCGTCTTCGTTATTATTTTAACAATTAAATGTTGTTTTGGGAATAATTAAAAAAGTATATGGGTATATTTTTTACGATATAACGAAATTGTCTATATTAATAACAAAAACAGTCCTTTTCTTTTGTGAAAAAGGACTGTTTCATTTTAACTTATGCGAAGCATTCCATCTTGGAACGCTCCAATTCTACGATAAATCGCCGGTCCAGTTCGGTGAACCGGTAATCTTTTCTGGAGATCAATACATCCCGGTAGACTTTTGTATTGTCGACACATTCCCGCTGTATCAGCCCATAACGATCCAGAAGTTTCTGCGGTGCCGGAGACACCCACATAAAGGTGTCAGGATTTGCCGACAAAAGATCAAACTGGCTGGCACGCTCAAAAACAAAAATGCGCCGTTCCACATTGTCTGGCAATTCGGTCCGCTTGACTTCGGCAGCCGGCATATTGGGTACAAAAGGATCTGCGTGGGCGATCTCAATGTGATTTTTCAGATCAGCCTGACAGAGATTTTCTTTCGACGCCAGTGAACTGTCCGACCGCATCAGCAGCACATAACGGAATTCGGTGATCAGCTCACCGACCAGGCCTTTCTCCGTCAGCATATCCTTGAAATACCTGTCATACATTTCAGCATATCTCAAAATCCCCAGCCGATAATCATGCGTCAGAATATTGCTGATCACCCGCATGGAATTGGTCTCTTTGTAAAAGATCTCTGCGGCATCTGTGCCGATCGTTGCGGAAAAACGCGCAAAAGCATCTGAGATATAGCTGGCGCGGGGGCCGGAGATGGAGAATCTCTGTACAGCAGAAGCCCCTTCCCGATACATTGCTTCTACTTTATCGATCTGACTGAGAATGTTCCGCGCATAACCGATAAAGCGCTCCCCTTCCGGCGTCAGGACCATTCCTTTGGCAGAACGATCAAAGATCGTTATGCCCAGATCAGCCTCCAGATTCTTGATGGAACGGCTCAGATTCGGCTGTGCGACCAGCAGGATATCTGCCGCCTTGTTGATGGAGCCTGCCTTGGCGACCTCGACCGCATATTTCATATGAAGTATATTCACAAAGATCTTCCTTTCCGGAAAATATCAGACGCTGCACAACAATCCGTCAGCTGATCACTTTCAGGCTGCTGCCGCCATCCCGTTTGATGACCTCAATTTTCGAGGGAATTGTTTCTGCGAGGCGATCCACATGAGAGATGATACCTACCAGCCCGGCACTCCGGCGTACGCTCTGAAGAATCTCCAACGCATCATTGACCGCGTTGCTGTCAAGAGAGCCGAAACCTTCGTCGATAAACATCGCTCCCAGCCGCACGCCCCTGCCCTGTGCCTGTACCACTGCAGAAAGACCGATCGCAAGGCTGAGCGACACAAGGAATTTTTCGCCGCCGGAAAGGGTGGTCACGCTTCGCCGCTCGCTGCTTGCGGCATCGTACACCTCCAGCTCCAGACCGCGGATACGGCTGCCGCCCGTTGCTTCATTTGTCCGATAGAGCTGATATCTGCCTCCGTAAACGGTCTGCAGAAGGCGGTTCGCGGCAGCCGTGATAGAGGTCAGCATAACGCCCAGTACATACCGCTGTAATCCTATGCCGCCATCACCCCGGATGCGCTTTGCAAATACGGTGAACTCATCTGCCCGGACCCGCGCAGCTTCATTTTCAGCAAGTCTGTTGGCCAGTGCGCCGGCCGCTTTCGCCATTTCCGCCTGCCGGGAACTCTGAAGAGAGAGCCGGCCTGTCATTTCCAGATGGATCTTTTCGGCGCATTTCAGCTCTTCGCCAATTTTCTCCGTATCGGGACGGACTTTTCCCTCCAGAGCCTGCTGTTTCTCGTCCAGTGCCTGTTTTGCGTTGTTAAGACCTGCATCGTAAGTGTTCAGCTTTGTACGGCGGGCATTTTTTTCATTCACCGCAATACAGGCAGCCCGGTACTCTTCATCGCTGACAAATCCCGCTGCCAGACGGTCTTCCTCCCAGCGGCGGCGCTGTGCCAGATAAGTCTCTTCCGCATCCCGCAGCGCCCGTTCTGCCTTTTCGGCTTCGCTTCGTGCTACCTGAAGCTCCGTCGCGGCGGCTGTAAAGTTATCCGCAAGAACTCTCTCCTGTTTCTCAAAAGCCTCCACCGCTGTTGTCAGACGGCTGATCTCTTTATCGAGTTCTGCTTCGGTGGCGATGGACGGAATGCAGTTCTCCTGCGCCGCTTTATAAACCGAGAGTGCTGTATCAGCCGCGATATGAAGAGCAGCCCAGTTTTCCGCTGCACTGTTTTTGGCCGATTCCGCTTTATGTCGGACATCCCCGGCCTTCTCTTCCGCATCATCGGCTTTCTTTTTGGCATCACGGAACATCTTCAGCTGTGCATCGGTGATATGGTCATCGGCAGCTTTCGCAGGGGCGGGATGAACGAGACTTCCGCAGACAGGACAAGCCTTTCCCTCTTCCAGACGCGCCGCCAGAACACTGCCGATATCCCGCAGATACAGATCCTGTGCAGCCTGATATTTCTGTTCTGCTGTTCTTTGAAGCACGATGGCCTTTTCCCACGCTGCATGAGCGGAAAGAAACTCCGCCTCGGCCTGCTCTTTTTCTGTAACTGCCCGTTTCAGCTTTCTTTCCGCTTCTTCAGAAGCGGATTTCTTCTCCGAAAGGGTACGGTATACCGATCGTTTATCTTCCAGAACGGGGATCTCCCTGCGCTGCGCGTCATAGCTCTCCCGTCCCTTTTCATGCTCCTGCTGAGCCAGAAGCGCCCTTTCCTGTTGTTTTCGCGCAGAGGATACTCTTTTCGCCGCTGCAGCTATTTCATTCTCACACTGAAGCTTTGCCTTACCTGCATGATCATATTCCCGCCAGCTTTCTGTGATCCCTTCGGCAAGATCGGCCCGCTCCAGCCGCTTTCTCTCTTGTTCGGCCGCATCTTTCTTTGCCAGCAGGTCACTGTATCTTCTTTTGAGTTCATCCAGCTGTAAAAAGACTTCTGCCGCAGCAGCGGCATCTGTATACTGTTTTTTCAATGCTTCACGCCGAAAATCAGCCTGTTTCAGTTCAAGCCGCAGCGCTTCGATCTCTTCGCCCGCCAGACGGGCCTTTTCTGCCAGCTCTTCCGGAGAAGTGCAACCGTATTCCCGCAGTTTTTCCTCTATACGAAGCCGCTCATTCTTCAGGTCATTGGCATTTTTCAGTGCCTGCTCACAGAGCTTTCTGGCAGCTTCCTGCCATCGCTGCGCATGAAAAAGAGTCACAAGGATCTTTTCTTTTTCTTCAGAGCCGGATATCAGCAGCCGCTCAAACTGTCCCTGGGGCAGAATAATAACCTGTCGGAACTGATCGTAATCCAATCCGATCAGTTCTTTGGCTTTATCGTTGAGGAAAGAGGCTTTATCCCTGAAATCAGCCATCGGACGAAATACACCGTCCACAAGGATCTGCGCCTCATGGGTACAGTTATAATCGCTGAGAACAGCCGTTTTTTTTGGTTCCTCGTCAACGGCTTTTCTTTTCTTTTTGGGTTTGATCGAGCGATAAAACAGATACTGTTCCCCGCCGCTCTCAAAAATCAGCTCAACAAATGTCTCATCGGTCTGACCGGCACTTTTACAGCGCATCACCGCGAGATCACCACGCAGGCCGCCGCTCGATCTGCCGTAAAGGGCACAGCAGACGGCATCCAGGATCGTTGTTTTTCCGGAGCCGGTCTCGCCGCAGATCAGAAACAGACCGTTCTTCTCCAGCTGAGTAAAATCGACGAACTGCTCATCCATATACGGACCGAAACATCCAAACCGTACCGAGATCGGTTTCATCCGAGGTCCACCTCCTGCAGTGTTTCTTCCAGAGCTGTACGGAACAGTTCGATCTGTTCCGCCGTGGGTGTTGTCTGGTAATTCTCTTCAAAGAACCGGATCATGATATCGGAATCATCCAGCTTTTCAAGTTCTTCCACCGAAAGGGTCGAAAGTTCCTCGCCGGCAGCAGCGCTTTTTCCAATCAGTTCAATGAGATACGGAAAGCGTTCCCGCAGCTCTGCCTGTAATTCCAGACCGGCATAACGATCGGTAACATGCAGCCTCAGATAACAATCCCGAAGATTTTCATTTGCGATCAGTTCGTCATAGGTCCCGGTCACTGTCAGCCGGTCGCGCAGCATCGGCAAAACAACAAACCGCTGTTCCATTGCCTCGGTATCGATCAATACGACACCTTTTTCATGGGACTCTTCCGCACCAAACGAATACTTCAGCGGGCTGCCGCTGTATCTGATATGGGGTGCGATCTGCTGCGGTTTGTGAATATGGCCAAGAGCAACATAGTCAAAGCCTTCAAACACATCTTTTGAAACAGCGGCGGCATATCCAATTTTGGCAGATCTGTCGGAGTCGGACAGCTCTGCGTCAACAATAAAAGCATGACTCATCACGATATTGCGCCGGGAAGGATCCATTGCCGCACGAATATGATCACAAATGACCATCGCGGCATCTTCCTGAGAACGGATATCGCCTTTTTTCTCAGGGAAAAGAGCAGCTGCCTCATCACGGGTAAAATACGGCAGACAATAAACTGCTGTTTTGCCCTCGTCCAGCAGAACAGGAGAAATATCGCGTGACAACCGGCCTGTCACGTACATACCGGAGGCCTTCAGCAGTTCTCTGCAGGAAGCAAGCCGCGCGGCGCTGTCATGGTTGCCGGCGATCAGGATAAATTTCACCTTCAGATCCATACACAGCTTCTCCGCGGTCTCATTGAAAAGATTGACCGCATCCGCATTGGTAACGCTGCTGTCATAGATATCTCCGGCACAAAGCACCGCTTCGACATTTTCCCGGCGGATCAGCTCATACAGCTGTTCAAGAAAATAACGTTGGCTCTCTTCATAGCTGTCTGTGCCCAACGGCATACCGAAATGCCAGTCGGATGTATGGATCAGTTTCATAGCCTTCTCCTTATCTGTGAATCAAACATATATCATTGCGTATATTATACCATATCTCGGCGATCCGGTAGATGAAAATTCCAAACGTAAAAATCGCAAAAACTTTTTTACGAAAAGAAATACCCGTCCGTGAAGGACGGGTATTTAATCCTGGTAGAGGCAGAGGGGCCCGACCTCCGCTGCGGCGGAGGCCAGGTCGCGGCTCTGATGCCCCACCGGGGCATCATTCACTACCGCTCCCGTTCGAGCCTTTTTTACGAAAAGAAATACCCGCCCATGAAGGACAGGTATTTAATCCTGGTAGAGGCAGAGGGGCTCGAACCCACGACCTCTGCGATGTGAACGCAGCGCTCTGACCAGCTGAGCTATGCCTCCAAAATGTAAAGAAGCGAATCCCGATTGGGATCCGCTTCAGAAAATGGTGAGGATGAATGGACTTGAACCATCGACCCCCTGCATGTCAAGCAGGTACTCTAACCAGCTGAGCTACACCCTCATTTTCTCCGTCGTAGTATTCCTCACGACAACGGTAATATTATAGCAAACCGTCTTTTATTTGTCAACACCTTTTTCCAAAAAAAATAATTCCTGCTCTTTTGGCCAAAAACTGCTCACCCGGCGCCGCCAAAACCGTCATCTTGGAATTGACAGCACTTTAACGCCGTGGTATACTAAAGTTTAATCCGGATCATTGATCCCCAAAACAAACGAAAGGAGATTTTTCTTCCGGCGCGATCGGATGAAAAATCGTGGTAATTGATTATGGAAATCACCATCCAGCGCACCACTGCACCGAAACAGAAACCGGATGAAAATCATCTGATTTTCGGTCACGAGTTTACCGACCACATGTTCATGATGGACTGGACCAAAGAAAAGGGCTGGCATGACGCCAAAATCGTTCCTTACGGTCCCTTGATGCTCTCTCCCGCCAGCAACTGCCTGCACTACAGCCAGGAGACTTTTGAAGGTCTGAAAGCTTACCGCACCGCCGACGGCAGCATCCAGCTGTTCCGTCCCGAAGAAAACTTCAACCGCCTGAACAATTCCAATGACCGTCTCTCCATGCCCCGCATTGACGTGGATTTCGCTCTCGAAGCACTGAAGACTCTGGTAGAACTGGACAAGGATTGGGTCCCTTACGGCGACGGCAGATCTCTGTACATCCGCCCCTTCATGATCGCCACCGAACCTAACCTCGGCGCTCATTCCTCCACCGAGTATAAATTCCTGATCATCCTCAGCCCCGTAGGCGCCTACTACGCCAGCGGTCTGAACCCTGTCAACATTTATGTTGAGACAAACTATGTCCGCGCCGTCAAAGGCGGCACCGGCTTAGCCAAGACCGGCGGCAACTACGCCGCATCCATGAAAGCACAGGACGAAGCTGCTTCCGTCGGTTTCTCCCAGGTACTCTGGCTGGACGGTGTTGAACGTAAATATATCGAAGAAGTCGGCGCTATGAACGTCTTCTTCGTCATCGACGGTGAAGTCGTAACTCCTTCCCTGCAGGGCAGTATTCTCCCCGGTATTACCCGCAAATCTGTCATCGAGATCCTCAAGCACTGGGGTGTTCCCGTCTCTGAGCGCCGTCTCTCCGTTGAAGAACTGGTAAAGGCTTACGACGAAGGCCGCTTTACCGAGATGTTCGGTTCCGGCACTGCCGCTGTCATCTCTCCTGTCGGTCTGCTGCGCTACGGCGACAAGGATATGGTCCTCTCCGACGGCAAGATCGGTGAGCTGTCCCAGAAGTTGTACGACGAACTGACCGGTATCCAGTGGGGCAAACGTCCTGATCCTCTGGGCTGGGTCGTCAAAGTCTGCGACTGATCTTACACACAGAACGGAGCGGCTTTTCCGGCCGCTCCGTTTTATGATTGTGGAGGTACACCATGGAACACAAAGGCACCGTCACACTGGAAACTGACCGTCTGATCCTGCGCCGGTTCCGGGCTGACGATCTGGAACAGATCTACCACAACTGCTGGAAGCATCATGACGTCTGGAAATGGACTAATTACAAACCGATGAACTGCCTTGCCGACGTAATGGAAAACGCAAATATGTTCACCCCGAACTGGCTTTCCTACGAACGGAAGGATCGTTACAGCTGGGCCATCACTCTTAAAGATTCCGGCGAGGTTATTGGCAGGATGTTCGGCATGCGCCCTAATGATCATCAGGTGGAACTGGCCTACGAACTGGGTCCGGCCTATTGGAACCGCGGACTGATGACCGAAGCTGCCCGGGCGGCCATCGATTATTTCCTGCAGGAAGTCGGTCTGGAGCGTGTCTATGCCTACCACGCCGACCAGAATCCCGCCTCCGGCAGAGTCATGCAGAAATGCGGTATGATTCTCGACAGTATCGAACCATTGGGCTGCCGCTGCAATAACGGGATTTTCGACAAAGTCAATTACTTCGCCTATCCGAAAAAATAATAGCAAAAAGCTCCCATCCTTCAACGGACGGGAGCTTTTTTGTTCTGCTTATTCAGCCTCGAACTGATCTTTGCCGACGCCGCACAGGGGGCACTCGTAATCTTCGGGGAGATCTTCCCACTTGACGCCCTCAGCATCCTCGTCGTAGATATAACCGCAAACGGTGCAAACGTATTTCATATTTGTTCTCCTTTCAGGATTCAAGTCATGGGGTTTTTCTTTCTTGTCTATACTATATCATACAGAAAGACGTTTGTCAATAGTATTTTAGAAAAAATCTAAAATTTATTTTTCTTCCAGCAGAGCCTTCAGATAATGGCCGGTATAAGATTCTGCCACCTGACAAATCTGCTCGGGCGTACCCTCTGCAACGATATTGCCGCCTCTGCCGCCGCCTTCGGGACCGAGATCGATGATCCAGTCGGCAGTCTTGAGTACGTCCAGATTGTGTTCGATGACCACAACGGTATTTCCACCGTCGGTCAGCCGCTGCAGCACTTCGATCAGCTTGTGCACGTCATAGGTATGCAGACCGGTGGTAGGCTCATCCAGGATATAGATAGTTTTACCGGTGCTTCGTCTTGAAAGCTCAGTGGCCAGTTTGACGCGCTGTGCCTCGCCGCCGGAAAGGGTCGTGGCGGGCTGCCCCAGCTTAATATAGCCAAGACCGACTTCATAAAGCGTCTCGATCTTTCGTTTGATCCGGGGCAGGCTGTCAAAGAAGAGCAATGCTTCCTCAACGGTCATCTCGAGGATGTCATGAATGCTCTTGCCTTTATATTTTACCTCAAGAGTCTCGCGGTTATACCGTTTTCCCTGACATACCTCACAGGGAACAAAAATATCCGGTAAGAAGTGCATCTCGATCTTCAGGATACCGTCGCCTTCACAGGCTTCACATCGGCCTCCCTTGATGTTGAACGAGAATCTGCCGCTATTGTAGCCCTTCATCTTGGCATCGGGCGTCTGGGCAAAGAGTTCGCGGATATCGGTGAACACTCCGGTATAAGTGGCAGGATTGGAGCGAGGCGTCCGTCCGATGGGTGACTGGTCGATATTAATGACCTTATCCAGATATTCTATGCCATCCAGACCGTCAAAATCGCCCGGTTTGATGCGGGCGGTGGAGAGCTGGCCTGCCAGCGCTTTATACAGAATCTCGTTGACCAGACTGGAT
This sequence comes from Oscillospiraceae bacterium, assembly GCA_017396055.1. GTDB lineage: Bacteria > Bacillota > Clostridia > Oscillospirales > Ruminococcaceae > Faecivivens. The sequence continues at coordinate 1,550 of JAFQND010000083.1, read as the reverse complement.
TTACCGGAACCGGATACGCCGGAAACGCAGGTAAAGGTTCCCAGCGGGATTTTTACATTGAGATTTTTCAGGTTGTTCTGTCTGGCGCCGCGAATGGTCAGATAATTTCCGCTGCCGGAACGGCGCACTTCCGGGACAGGGATCCTCCGCCGTCCGGTCAGATACTGTCCGGTATAGGACTCTTCACAGGCTTCAATATCAGCCAGCGTACCGGCACAGACGATATTGCCGCCATGAATACCGGCGCCGGGACCGACATCGACCAGATAATCTGCCGCCCGCATGGTATCCTCGTCATGTTCAACGACGATCAAGGTGTTGCCCAGATCCCGCAGCCGGCGCAGGGTAGCCAGCAGCCGGTCATTATCCCTCTGATGCAAACCGATACTGGGTTCGTCCAGAATATACAATACACCGACCAGGCTGGAACCGATCTGTGTCGCCAGACGGATGCGCTGGCTTTCACCGCCTGAAAGGGTCGCCGATGCGCGGGAGAGAGTCAGATATTCGAGGCCAACGCTCTGAAGGAAACCGAGTCTTGCCCGGATCTCTTTTAGAATCTGATGAGCGATCAGTTTATCCCGCTCGGAAAGAGTCATGTCATCGAGGAATTCCAGAGCCTCGGTCACCGACATCCGGCAGAAATCACTGATATTTTTACCGCCTACCGTCACAGCCAGATATTCCGGCTTCAGACGTTCCCCGTGACACTCCGGACAGGGTACACTGCTCATGACCTGGGTGATCTCGTCCCGGATATAACCGGACTGGGTTTCGCGGAAGCGGCGCTCCAGATTGTTGATGATTCCTTCGAATTCGGTATCGTAGGTACCCGTACCGTATTCATTTTTGCGGACCATCCGGATCCGCTCGCCTTTTGTGCCGTAGAGAAGTGCGTCCAGCTGCTTTTCGGTCAGATCTTTGACAGGAGTATCGAGGGTATAGCCATAATGATTGGCCAGTGCTTCATAATACATCTGGGCAATCGTGCCGCTGTCGCCGATGTACCAGCCGCTGGCTTTGATTGCGCCCTGTCTGATGGACAGTTCCCGGTTGGGAACGACCATATCCGGGTCAACCTTCATAAAGGTACCCAGACCGGTACATTTGGGACAAGCGCCCTGCGGATTGTTGAAGGAGAACATTCTCGGTTCCAGTTCGCCGATAGAAACGCCGTGATCCGGGCAGGCATAGTTCTGAGAGAACATCATTTCCTCAGCCGGGTGACCGGCATTATCCTGCACGTCGGCAATGACAAGACCGCCGGTAAGGCGGATCGCCGTCTCGATGGAATCGGTCAGACGGGATTTGATGGCCCCGTTTACCGCAAGGCGGTCGACCACGATCTCGATATGGTGTTTTTTATTCTTTTCCAGTTTGATCTCTTCAGACAGATCATAGAGATTTCCGTCCACGCGGACACGGACAAAACCACTCTTTCGGGCAGACTCAAACTCCTTCTGATGCTCGCCCTTACGGCCGCGCACCACTGGCGCCAGAATCTGGATACGGGTCTTCTCCGGCAGCTCCAGCAACTGATCCACGATCTG
>JAFQND010000082.1 GCA_017396055.1 Oscillospiraceae bacterium | reverse complement strand
TGCAGCGCTGATGATGCAGCTGGTGGCTTTCTGCAAGACAAAAGGATTAATCGAGATTTTCCTGGAAGTGCGAAAATCCAACACACAGGCACAGCGTCTCTATACCCGTTTTGGATTTGAGACGGTCGGCGAACGGGCAGGATTTTATCAGAATCCTGATGAACCTGGTCTGATCATGCGGGCAGATGTCAACAAGCTGCCCGATTACGACGAGTGAGGAGGAAGTTTTTATGGAGAAACCCATTCGTATCCTTGCTATTGAGAGTTCCTGCGACGAGACAGCGGCTGCTGTTGTCGAAAACGGACGGACGGTGCTTTCGTCGGTGATCTCTTCGCAGGTGGAAGAACATCGGAAATACGGCGGCGTTGTACCGGAAATCGCTTCGCGGCGCCACTGTGAAAATATCTGCTGGGTCGTTGACGGCGCCATGAAAGAAGCCGGTATGACCTTTGGCGAGCTGGACGCTATCGCTGTCACTTATGCGCCCGGCCTGATCGGCGCGCTGCTTGTTGGTGTCGGTTATGCCAAGGGACTCTCGATGGCTACCGGCAAACCTCTGATCGCGGTACATCACCTTCGCGGTCATGTGGCTGCGAACTATATCGCCCACCCCGACCTGAAACCGCCTTTTCTCTGCATGATCGCATCCGGTGGTCACAGCCATATCGTTGAGGTGCAGGATTACACCTCCTTCAAAGTCGTCGGCCGTACCCGTGATGATGCCGCGGGCGAAGCCTTTGACAAAGCAGCCCGCGCCATGGGCTATCCTTATCCCGGTGGTGTGTACATCGATAAAGCTTCGAAAACAGGCGACCCGAAAGCTTTCCACCTTCCCAAACCCCATGTGGAAGGAAGTCCCTTTGATTTCAGCTTCTCCGGTCTGAAGACCGCAGTCATCAATACGCTGCACACCGCAAAACAGCGCGAGATCGAGATAAATGTTGAAAACCTTGCTGCCTCGTTCCAACAGGCGGTATGTGACATCATTTCTGAAAAACTGGGACTTGCTCTGGACGAATATCCCCACGATACGCTGGTACTGGCGGGCGGTGTTTCGGCAAACTCCGGACTGCGGACAAGACTGGAAGCCGATTGTAAAAAACGAAATATCCGTTTCTGCTGTCCTCCCCTTTCTCTTTGCGGTGACAACGCTGCCATGATCGGTGCACAGGCTTATTACGAATTCCTGGAAGGAAATATTGCTGACCTGAGCCTCAACGCTGTAGCAAGCAAAAAGATCGAGATCGAATAAAAGGAGGCTGTCCCGTGAGCGAAAAACGAATCGTTCTGGTCCTCTGCGCTGTCACGGCGGCGGCAATGACTTTTATGGCAGGATTCTGGCTGGGAAACCGGAAAGAAAGCAATTTTACGGCCATTGAACCTCCGAAAGAAAGCTCTTCTGATATCTCGGAAGCGCCTTCGCTTCAGGAAGAAGATCCCTTCCCCATCGATCTGAATACTGCTGCATCCGACGAGCTGCAAAAGCTGCCCGGTATTGGCGAGGCGACTGCCAAAAACATCCTCGCTTATCGGGAGGAACACGGCTTTACCATGAAGGAAGAGCTCAAACAGGTGGAAGGTATCGGCGAAAAAAAATATGCCGAGCTGGAAGCTTTGGTGATCGTAAAATGAAAAGATCCGTCAGGGAGTTGACCTGACGGATCTTTTTTACTGTAACGTGATGCGAACGCGGCTGTCTTCCACTGCACCGACGGTGATACCGGCCTCACGGCAGGCTTTGGCAATAGCAGAGGAATAACTCTTTATGGATTTCGGATAAACCGGTGTCAGAGTCAGAACCAACTGATAGCCCTCAAAACGCTCATGCCATGCGACACCGGTACCTTTCGGAAGCGCAGAACCATTGATACCTTCGCTGACAAGACGATTGTGAACTTCGTCATCCCGGCCATAGACTTCGATCTGCTCGGCGTAGATGCAGGGTGATGTTCTGTCATTTTCAAAAAAGCGGCATACGATCTCCCCCTTGGGATAGATATCTGCCCAGCACTGGGTGTATTGTGATTTTTCGGGGATACCCTTCACTGCGCGGAAAAAGTCGACAGCCTGACGGATACAGGGATCATCACTTACATCGGCACTGCCTCCGAGCAGCTTGACAATTCCCCATATGATGAGGGCTGCAACAGCCGCAAGCAGAAAGAATGTGGATGTATTCATAAAAACGCCTCCTTTATCTTATAAATTCAATATACCATATTTCTTTTCCGTTGAAAAGAAGAAAAGCCGCATTTTCTGCGACTTTTTCTCATTTATTCAGTTCACAAATGATTTGGGGCACGTCAAAAAGACTTTCGGCGATGCAAAAGGCCTTTTTACGCATTTCTTCATCGGGCTCGACAAGATCCGGAACCATAACGGGGGTCATTCCTGCGGCAAAAGCAGCACGGATACCGTTGGGAGAATCCTCCAGCACCATACAGTTTTCGGGAGCAGCGCCCAGTTTTTCTGCTGCCATCAAAAAGATATCGGGGGCGGGTTTGCCATTTTTGACCATATCTCCACAGACAGCTTCATCGAAATACGGAAGGATACCCGCTTCTTCCAGCTCAGGAAGAGCCGTTTTAGCTGGAGTTGAAGTTGCGACAGAGATGCGGATCTCCTTTTCTTTCAGCCATTTCAGCAATTCGAAAAGACCTTTTTTGACCGGCACACCATGTTCGTCAAAATAGCGGCGGAAATATTCTTTCTTCAGCGCGCTGACCTGTTCCAGGGTGATGCGGCCGCCGAAAGTTTCGTTGATGATGGCGCGGTCGGCATCAACGGTCATGCCAAGGGTCTTCATAGCGAGATATCCGAAGGGACCAACACCCAGCTGTTCTCCCGCCCAATCCCAGGCTTTGAGAAAAAGTCTCTCAGTATCCAGCATCAGACCGTCCATATCGAAAATGACAGCGCGGATCATCGGTTCAGTTCCTCGATAACGGCACGGACACAGGAAAGAGAGTCTACCTTACGGGTGAGCATAGCGGTGATCTCTTCATCCGGCTGAACAAGATCGGGTACCATGACAGGATGCATACCGGCGGCAAAAGCAGCGCGGATACCGCTGGGAGAATCTTCCAGGACCATGCAGTTTTCAGGGGCAACTCCCAGCTTTTCTGCTGCAAGAAGGAAAATATCGGGAGCAGGTTTGCCGTTTTTGACCATGTTGCCGCAGACCATTTTATCAAAGTAAGGAAGAATACCGGTTTCGGTCAGTTCCTCGCGGGCGGTCTCTTCAACGGTGGAAGTGGCAACAGAAGTACGGATATCAGCTTCTTTCAACCATTTCAGCAGATCGAAAAGACCCTCCTTGACGGGAATACCGTGCTCGGCGAAATATTTGCGGAAATATTCCTCCTTCAATTCAAGAATGGTCTCAAAGGAAGGATTTCCATGAAACTGATCCTGCATAAAAGCCTGATTGGCAGCGCGGTTGCGGCCGATCAGAGGGGGTACCATGTAGCCGAAGGGACCTACGCCCAGATCTTCACCGATCTGGTCCCATGCTTTGACAGTGAGGCGCTCGGTATCAAGCATCAGACCGTCCATATCGAAAATAACTGCTTTGATCATATTGTTTCCTCCCTGAAATTACTTTCCCAAAAGGATATCAGTGATTTCTGCTGCCGAATCTACAAGAACAGCCGCGCCGGCTTCGTTCAGTTCTTCCTTTGAACCAAAGCCATAAGTAACGGCGATGGCAGGGATTCCGAAGTATGCGGCACCGATCACATCGAACTTTGTGTCGCCGACCATGACAAGCTCTTCCCTTTCGGATACCATACCGGACGCAAGAACATGTTCGATCACATCTTCTTTTGTACTGCGGCTGCCGTCAAGAGTTGCGCCGCCAATGAAATCGAAATAAGAGATCAGTCCGAAATGTTCCAGAATCTCAGTGGCGAAACCGGTAGGTTTTGAGGTGGCAAGGATCAGTTTTCTGCCGGAGTTTTTCAGAGTGCGGAGCATCTCCTCCACACCGGGATAAACCGAACATTCGAATTTGCCTATGGGAGAATACCGCTCGCGATAATAGGCGGTCGCCTGCCGCGCCTCATCGTCGCTCATTGTGAACATATCACGGAAGGTATCATGGAGGGGCGGTCCGATAAAGGGCAGCAGCTTCTTTCGATCGGGCTCGTGGATACCCATTTTCTCGAGCGCGTACTGCACACAGTTCAGAATGCCCAGTTCAGAGTTGGTGATAGTACCGTCCAGATCAAAAAGAACGGCTTTTTTTGCAGACAGATCCATATTGCCTCCTTGAAGAGAATATGCCAAAGGAGGACGCCGAAGCGTCCTCCTCACGAATCTTATTTCTTAGCCTTCTTGGCCAGATCGTTCATAGCATCCTTGCGGGACAGGTTGATGCGGCCCTGATCATCGATCACGGTAACCTTGACATAAACCTCATCGCCGGGCTGAACAACGTCCTCTACCTTCTCAACGCGGTAGTTCTCCAGCTTGGAGATGTGAACCAGACCTTCCTTGCCGGGAGCGATCTCAACGAAAGCACCGAAGCTCATCAGACGGGTTACGCGGCCTTTGTAGATCGCACCGACTTCCGGATCGTTAACGATGGTGTTGATGATCGAGAGAGCACGGTTGCAGTTGTCAAGGTCGATAC
>JAFQND010000081.1 GCA_017396055.1 Oscillospiraceae bacterium | reverse complement strand
TAGACCGAGCTGTAGGGAGGATTGTTGCGGGCGTGACCAACATCCAGAAGGAAACTGATCTTTTCGGGGAACGGGTACTCTTTTCTGAGCTCGTCGATCCATCCCTTCACTTCACGGGGGAGATAACCGAAACGGCGGTTTTCGTCATCTTTTTCGCCGTCGCCCATATGCATGTTTTCGATATGGATATCACAGCCTTCCGAAAGCAGGGCCAACCCCTTAAGATAGATCGCCTTCATCTCTCGGCGAATGGCTGACCGACGCTTCATCCGGCCGACCGGCGCTTTGGGAACATGCAGAGTGATGGCATCGGCGCCGATTTTTTTCGCCCAGCGGGCAGAATCGTACCATTGTTCCACACGGGTGAAACCGCCGTCTTTCCAGCCGGGCTCAGTGGCATGAAGCGAGAGATATTCGCCTCCTGCAGCCCGCCATGCGGCAATCTTCCGAAGCAGCTCCTCTTCAGGCAGGTCGGTCATATTACCGTGCCGCAGTTCGATAGCTCTGACTCCATGCTCGATAGCATAATCCAGATCTTTCGGCAGATGGAAGCAGGAGAGCCCCAGCCTGCTGACGATCTCTCTGACAGTTTCATTGCTCTGACAGCCGAGGTCGCAGATATGCGGAGTCCATTCTCCGTTCTGCTTCAGCTGCAGTTTGACCATACGGGGTGGTGTGCCGATGGCTTTGTCGGGATCCAGAGCCTGCAGCCGGAAGGTGCTGATACCTTCCCAGTTATCGGGGCCGTACCGGTGTTTGTGCCCATAGACGATAACTGTCCGTCCGGCAATGGGGGAGAGCAGCTCTTTCAGAAAAGCCCGGCTTTCCGTATCAAGGTCACCGGGACCCTGATGCTGCAGCAGTAAGAGATATTCCGTTTCTTTCAGCGAAGCCGCGGCTCTTTTCAGCTTCTCCCGCTCTTTTTCGGGGTAATAACAGTCGGAGCAGTCCAGAAGCACCGCTGTCCAGCCGGCATCTTTAAATTTCAGAGCATCTTCTCTTAAAGGTGATTCAATCATCGCAAGGATCGAATCCTTTGTTCCGGCATCTCTGAGTTCGGCATTGCCCGGCACTGCCGCCCAGACAAGGCCTGTTTCGTTCATTTTTTTGACGAAATGCTCCATGGCATTCATATTGCCGTGGGCGGTAATATCACCCAGCGTGAAGATATAGTCGGCGCCGCCGCATTGCTTCACAGCCAGGTCAAAAACTTTATAGGCAGGTGTTTTTTTCAGAAGCGGCAGATGGCTGTCGCAGAGAAGCGCAAGATTCACACAGTCCTTCATAGGGATTCCTTTCCTATATTTCGGTTATCCGGACGGAAAAATGACATTTTTCGCCGCAGACAAAACTCATTCGTGTGCGCCAGAGATGATCTGTGCCCCAGGCGGCGGAAAGCTTTGCATCGTCGGGGAAGTTCATGCGGTCGATGAAAACTTCACAGGGAATAGTTGCCGAAAGCAGATATTTTCCGCCCAGCAGTATGCCGTCATCGGTCTTTTGAGGTTCCAGCAGCGAGATGAAATGCTCTTCGGCTGCGTTTTCTCCGTCCGGGAAGACAAAGCTGTCGGTGATGGAAACGCCCTCTTCATCGATGCCGATCCGGCGGGAAAGCTTCTGCAGACCGGCTTCGGCGGGATATGCTCCGGAGAAGGAGATGTCCGTTGTTTTGTCGGTCAGCGTGAACCGGTCAGCGCAGAATTTCTTTCCGGCAGGCTGTTCAAAGCCGTTCACCACCGGCAGATTGTGCCAGCCCGACTGCATCGTCCAGATGGTGTATCGTTCCGGAGAGAAGGTAAATCTTGTATAGGTACCGCATCCCGCGTCGATCAGCACCGGTTGGGTGCCGTGCCGGACGATCAGATTGCCGACGTCGTTGTGGTTGTGCTGCTCGTCATTGTGTCCGCCCTTTGCGGCATAGTACCATTTTCCTTCGCGGATAAAGGTATTCTGCAGATCCGGCAGGATACAGATCTCTTCCGGTACAAATTCGGGCTGTGCATCGATCTCGTCTGCATCGATCAGCATCGAAAGCAGTGCGAAAAGACTTCCTCCCCGTACGGCGGAAGGTGTGTCCGGATAGAGCTTTTGACGTTCCCGTTTCAGGGTACCGGCCAGCCGGCAGAGAGATTCTTCGCCGGTCCGCTTGCCGTAAGCATACAGCGGATAATCCAGGGCGGCATTTCCCATAAACGAGTTGCCGTCGGAGAAATTGAC
>JAFQND010000080.1 GCA_017396055.1 Oscillospiraceae bacterium | reverse complement strand
TCGATAATGACAAATCCCTCGTCGGAAAAGGCACGGGAGACAGTGGTCTTTCCGGCACCGGTCTGACCGGTCAGGCCAACGAGAAAGGGAATATTTTTCGCAGCCATCTTCTCCTCCTTACAGGGTGATCACACGGAAAGCTGCCGCGCGAAGCAGCCGGTTGTAGATCGCAAGACCGATGCCGGTCTGTTCCGGCGAATGGGCATAAACGGTTTTGGCATCCAGCTCGTCGCATTCTCTCAGTGCGGAGAAAAGACGGTGCGCCTGAGAAGCGGGATCCTCTTTTCTGCCAAAGGAAACGCCGGGACAGGGAAGGGAAGAGAGTTCTTCCTCAAAGGCCATGGCGAAAACACCTTCCGCTTTTTTCTCTTCGAGAAAAGCTCTGTATTGTTCGTCCGTACCAGCAATAATGGTAACCTCAGCTTTAGGGGCATAGTGTTTGTACAGCATACCAGGAGAAGCAGCCTTCTGACCGGGTTCCAGTTTTTTATAAACGCCGTCATCCACTTCCACATCACAGAACTCCTGCAGCTGTTCAACGGTGATGCCGCCGGGTCGGAGGATACGGACCGAATCTTCATTTACCATGATAACAGTGGATTCGAGGCCAACATCACAGGTGCCGCCGTCAATGATCAGCGGAATACGGCCGTTCATATCGTCAAACATATGGGCCGCGATCGTCGGGCTGGGGGAGCCGGAGCGATTGCCGCTGGGGGCCGCAAGAGGACATCCGCTCTCTCTGATAATGGATGCCGCAGCAGGGTGAGACGGCATGCGGATGCCGACAGTGGGCAGCGAAGCGGTCACACAATCATGTACCACCGGTTTTCTGGGCAGTGTCATGGTCAGCGGTCCCGGCCAGAAAGCGTCTGCCAGTTTATAGGCAAGCTCCGGGGGATCACAAAGCTCATCCATCTGATCGATATGCCAGATATGCACGATCAGAGGGTTATCTGCCGGACGATCTTTGGCGGCAAAGATTTTCAGTACCGCCTGCGGGTCAAGGGCATTGGCCGCCAGTCCGTAAACCGTTTCGGTGGGGATCCCCACCAGTTCGCCCGACCGCAGAAGTTCGGCAGCCAGCTGATAGGCCGCTTCACCGGCGGGGAGCAGTTTTGTATTCAATAGGTTCATCTTCTTTCTGTAGGGGTACTTATCCCTGTGCTGCCAGCAGCTCAGCCTGCCTGGCAGTGATGAGAGCATCGATGATCTCGTCCATATCGCCGTTCATAAAATCATTCAGGCTGTAAATGGTCAGACCGATCCGGTGATCGCTGACTCTGCCCTGAGGGAAATTATAGGTTCTGATCCGTTCGGAACGATCGCCCGTACCCACCTGGCTTTTCCGGTCGGCGGCGATAGCAGCGTCGTGTTCTGCCAGCATCCGGTCATAGAGCCGGCTGCGCAATACGGTCATAGCCTTTTCTTTGTTCCGACCCTGGCTGCGTTCATCCTGACATTCCACCACCATACCCGTGGGCAGATGGGTGATGCGGATGGCTGATTCGGTTTTATTGACGTGCTGACCACCTGCGCCGCTCGCGCGGAAGGTATCAATCTTCAGTTCAGTAGGATCGATTTCCAGTTCCACCTCATCCGCCTCCGGCAGTACGGCTACCGTAACAGTCGAAGTGTGAATACGTCCCTGGGTTTCTGTTTCCGGTACTCTCTGCACACGGTGGACGCCCGACTCGAACTTCAGCCGGGAATATGCTCCCTCACCCGAGACCGAAAAGCTCACTTCTTTATAGCCGCCCAGTTCGGTGGGATTTGCGCCGAGCACTTCCACTTTCCAGCGGCGTGATTCGGCATACATGGTATACATTCTGAAGAGAGAATTTACAAAAAGTGCCGCCTCTTCTCCGCCGGCACCGCCGCGGATCTCGACGATGACATTTTTGTCGTCATTGGGATCTTTGGGCAGCAGAAGGATCCGGATCTCTTCACTGAGCTTTTCAGCTTCATCTTTGGAAGTGATCAGTTCTTCCTGCAGCATTTCGCGGAATTCTTTGTCAAGTCCGCCGCCCTCCAGAAGCAGGCGCGCTTCCTCCAGTGTATCGAGGATTTTATGATAGGTTCTGATCTTTTCGACCAGAGGCCCAAGATTTTTATACTCCTTCATCAGGTCCCGGTAGCGAAGGTTGTCGCTGATCACTTTCGGATCCATCAGTAACTGACTGATCTCGTCATATCGCCGCTCGACCGGCAGAAGTTTGTCCAGCATGATAATACCGCCTTTCCGTTATGATTAAAGCGAAAAGGGCTATTCCACGCTTTTTTTCTCGACCTTTTTGATGCCTTTTTCGGCTTTCGAACGGGGAAGCATGATCTCATGTCCACAGCCTGCACAGCGCATCTTAAAGTCCATACCCACCCGGAGGACCAGAAAACGGTTATCGCCGCAGGGATGATTCTTTTTCATGATGAGGATGTCGCCCACGGAAATGTCCATACCGGAAACCTCCTTCTGAGGAAAATGTAGTCAATGCAAAAACGCCATCGATTTGCATACACATATAGTATACCACAAAAGGTTGGGTTTGACAATCTGCCCGATTCATATTTGTCTATCTGGGGGAAAAATAAAACCGGACAGTTTTTACTGTCCGGAAAGGATGACAGAATGACCAGGGAAGTTTATGCCCGTTTTTCCGATATCGACCAGGCAGAGGCGGCCGTGCGTGCTCTGCGCCGTCATTGCGGCGGCCTGCAGGCGTTTCACATCCGGCATCGCGATCACGAAAAAGCAGATTATCTTCTGCCGGCGTCTCCGTTTGCATTATGGGACACTTCCAGCGATATTATCGCAGATCGTCCGGCGGTTCCCGCTGCTGTGTTTTCCGGTGCTCTTTGGAGCGACCAGCCGGACGAAAGGGAATATGATGGTCCCGCCGGCCGTAAGGAATGTCTTTTGAAAGTGGTGGTCGACCGGGAATATGCCGGCTGCGCCGCTGCGATGCTCCATGCTCAGCATGGATACGAGGTATTCCAGACAGGTGCAGATATGTCCCGATAAGTTCAGGAAAGGCCGGCAGTTTTGCCGGCTTTTTCTTTATTACGAAGATTCCTCGTCAAATATTGTTTCGATGACCCGGCTGCATGCGGCGGGGGAGTATTGCCAGCGGGAGATATGTCCGCTTTGCTGCCGATAGCGAAATCCACCCGGAGGAAGAGGATCGTCAAAAGCATCGATGATGACCAGCTTTACCTTCATCTTTTCGGGCAGGATATTTTTGATGAAAACGCTTGCCTGTTGTCCGGGACGGATACCGGGTTTTGGTTCGGCCAGACCGGCCAGATTGGGAGAAAGTTCCACAAAGATACCATAATCCTCCACCGAACGGATAATACCGCTGACGGTCTCTCCCGATGAAAAAACAGAGGCGTTCTCGCTCCAGGTACCCAACAGTTCTTTGTGTGTCAGACTGATGCGGCCGCCCTCCCGTGAGCGTACCACGGCTTTGATCAGCTGTCCCGGGCGGAAACGATCCCTCGGATGAGAAATACGTGAGACAGAGATCGTATCGATGGGCATCAGCGAGATGATGCCGCAGCCAATATCCGCAAAGGCGCCGAAACTTTCAAGATGGGTGATACGGGCAGGAATGATATCCCCCGGTTTGAGCGCTGCCAGATACTCGTCGCGGCAGCGTTCCTGTGCGGCCCTGCGAGAAAGAACAGCTGTGATCCTTCCTGCCGCATCCCGCTCCATCGATTGGATGACAAAAGCCACCGGCCGCCCCACCCGTGAGATGATCGCAATATCCCGGGTAATTCCTTCCGAAATGCCGATAGCAGCTTCTTCCCGGGGAATAATGCCTCGCACGGCTCCCAGATCCACCGTCAGATCGTGATTTTCGCTGCAGAGAATTGCTCTGGCCTCCAGAATTTTCCCGACAGCCATGGCTTCATATAAAGAGGCAGTGCTCATAAGTGAGCATCGGTTTTCTGTCTGTTCAAACAGGATTCCTTCGGGGAGATATTCCATGATCGTTCTTCCTTTCCTCTGGCTTGCTCCATCCTATGCGTCTGGAAAAGGTTTTAGACCCTGCCCGGAACTGAGAAAAGAAAAAGCAGGATAAAAACCGAAAAACCTCTTGCGGAATCTGTCCTGTATGGTACAATATAATTCAGACTTTATGATTTACAGGAGACTTTATATGACAACCGGCATGAAACGCAATCTTTTTGCCATGGCGCTGGAAGCTTTTTACTGGATGAGCAACTGTGCCTATGGTGCATTTATCGTTACGACTCTGACCGACTACGGTTACAACCCCGCCACGGCTTCCGCCATTATGACCGTGATGGCCGTTGTGGCATTCGCAACCCAACCGATCACCGGATATATCTGCGATAATTACTTTCCCCACTGGAAAGTATATATTGTCCTGATCGGCTGTTCGTTCCCGCTTTATCTTCTGCTGGTCGGTTCCATGAGGTCGATGATACTGACAATTGCCTGCATGATCCTGATCACTTTGAGCATGCTGCAGCTTCCCGGTCTGGTGGATGCGTGGGTCCTGCGGATGCAGAGAGATGATCCCAGTATCAACTATGGCCTCTGCCGCGGTTCAGCTTCGCTGATGTATGCCACCGTTTCACTGATCATGGGCGGACTCACCACCGCATACGGACATTCCGCACGGATGATTCTGGGTGTCTGCATGGGTATCTGTTCCGTTGCGATCGCCCTTATCCTGCACAAACAGGGACTGGGCGATACCGGTAATGCAAAGGCTTCCGTTTCTGCCGTACCGGCAGAAGAACGCCTCAGCACCAGAGAGACTATCCGTATCCTGGCTAAAAACAAAGCCTATGTGCACCTTCTTGTAATGGTGTGCGTCATCTGGCTGGGCTCTTCCTGCAACTCTACCTTCCTGCCGACTCTTGTCAAAGAGCTGGGCGGAGATTCCGGAACAGTGGGCGCCACTTTCTCGATCAATGCCTACTGCGAGGTTCCCGGTATGTTTCTGATTTCGCTGATCCTGCGCCGGTTCAAAGCCAAAAATGTCATTACTTTTGCCGCCGCAGCCTATGTGCTTAAAATGGCAGCCACCGGTTTCGCGCCCAACCTGCCCACTCTTCTGGTCGTTCAGATGCTTCAGGGTGTTTCTTTCGCCCTGATCTGGCCTGCCTGTATCAATTACCTCAACCGTATCGTTGATGACAGGGTAAAATCCACCGCGGTCATGACTTTCTCGGCAGCCTCGCTGGGCATCAGCCCCATCTTCGCCAATGCCATCGGCACGGCGATCCTCTCTGCCACAGGCGATGTCCGGATGGTTTTTGTCTATTCGGTCTGCGCCACTTCCTGCGGTCTGCTGATCGCTGTTTACGGCCATATCCGCAAGATCTGGAAATGATATTTTGCCGCTCCGCTTTTGCGGGGCGGTTTTTCCATTCGTGTTAATTTGCCCCGGAAGCTTGTCACATTCCGGCAATCGTGCTACAATACTGCTGTACCCATTTTTCGGGAGGAAATGATTTATGACAAAAAGTGTAAAGCACACCCTGCATGTAATGCTGCTTTCCGGTTCATTCTGGATCGCTCTGAGCGGCTATGGTGCTTTTATCGTGACAATGATCACCGACTTCGGATATAGTGCGACTACCGCTTCAGCGATCATGACGGTGATGTCTGTGGTAGCCTTCGCAGTTCAGCCGGTGACCGGTTATCTGTGCGACAACTATTTTTCCCAGCGTACGGTGTTTGTGACGCTGGCATGTTTCGCCATCCCGCTTTGCCTGTTTTTACAGACTTCGATGGTTTCGCTGCCGATGCTGGTCGCTGTGATGTTCCTTTTGACGGTGACCTTCCGTCAGATTCCCGGTCTGATCGATTCCTGGATCGTCCGGATGCAGAAAGATGACCCCGATTTGAATTATGGCTGGTGCCGCGGCACAGCTTCTCTGACTTATGCCGCCTCAGCCATGGTCATGGGCAGGATCACCGCAGCCTTCGGCCATCACACCCGCCTGATCATTACGGCGATGTTCATCGCCTGTACGATCGTTGTTGCATTGACATTACAGGACAAAAAGACCGAACGAAAGGAAGAAGTTCCCGCACCTGTCCGGAAACTCTCCACCAAAGAAACTTTCCGTATCATGCTGGGCAACACAACTTATTTGCTGCTGCTCGTAATGGCATTTGTCATCTTCCTCGGTCAGACCAGTACCGAGACCTTCCTGCCTACTCTGGTCAAAGAGATGGGCGGCGATTCCGGTTTTGTAGGAACAATGTTCTCGATCGTTGCTTTCAGCGAAGTACCGGCTATGTTCCTGGTGGCACGGGTGCTGAAGAGGGTAAAGGCCAAATACGTGCTGACTTTTGCCGCGTGTATGTATCTTCTGCGGATGGTGCTGACCTTCTTTGCAAAAGATCTCGCCTTCCTCGTAGCGGTCCAGGCACTTCAGGGCCTTTCTTACGCAGTGTTCTGGCCTGCCTGCATGAACTATGTCAGAGAGATCACCGAAGAGCGGGTGCGCTCCACCTCTGTGATGACTTTCTCGTCGGTCACTCTGGGGGCCAGCGGTATTCTCGGCAATGCTGCCGGTACGCTTATCCTTTCGCTGACCGACAATGTCCGTGCAGTGTTTATCTTCACCTCCTGTATGGTACTTGTGTCTTTGTTCATCAGTTTTTACGGCTATGTCAAAAAGATCTGGAAATGATTCGGAAACAGTCCCTTGCCTTGACGACAGGGGACTGCTTGTTTTATAATGAAACCGAGGAGGTGTCCTGTGTGAAAATGCGAATGACCGCAGATAAAATACACGATGTGATTATTGCTATGATCCTGTTGTTCATGGTCCTGAGCTGCGTCGTAGGAATGTGCCTCAACTATTTGTCCGCTGCGGAAATTGCAGAGAGAAATATACACAGAAGCCGAACCTATGATGTCAGGATACGTTATGCTGCGGGATTTACAGATGGAGAAACAGCTTTGTTTGAAAATGCCGGCTTTGTTTCCGAATATATGCCGGCGTATTCCGCAGAAGTCTCTCTTCAGAACGACGGCGATCTTTTTGTCTTTTCGGACAGTGAACCGCTGAATCGGCCGGAGCTGATCGAAGGCCGTATGCCGGAAAAAGGCGGTGAATGTGTGCTTGCTGTCAATGGGAATGCCGGTTTTGCAGCCGTCAGCAGTATTAGCCTGAACAAAAAATCGGCTGATATGCTCCGCCGCAGTGAATATAAAGTAGTCGGATATATACAGATCACCGATGAACTGCAGGATATCGTTTCGGATGCCGGCTGTATATTTATCCCGGCTGACGACTTTCTTACCGAAGGCTATACGGATATCTGGCTTACTTTGAAAAAGGCAGAGCCGTTTTCTCCCTTGTATGAGAAGAATTTTTCCGCCCAAATCAATGCGATCACAGATGATGTCCTCTTTCTGGAGGAACTGTGGTCTGCCCGCCGGTTCGGATCGCAGCTCGATGCTGCTTTGTCACTTCTGGAGCAGTCAAAACGGGTATATCCCGATCGCCTTGAAGAGATC
>JAFQND010000079.1 GCA_017396055.1 Oscillospiraceae bacterium | reverse complement strand
CAGCTGGCTCTCGGTCCAGAAGGACTCACAGGGAGTGCAGTAAAGACCGCTGTACTCGCTCTTGTAGATGTCGCCCTTCTCGTACATCCGCTTGAAGATCTTCTGAACTGCCTTTTCGTGGTAGTCGTCAGTGGTACGGATGAAGTGGTCATAGGTGGTGTTCATGGTATCCCAGATGCCGCGGATCTGAGCAGCAACGCGGTCAACATATTCTTTGGGAGTGATGCCGGCGGCCTTTGCCTTGTCCTCGATCTTCTGGCCGTGTTCGTCGGTACCGGTGCAGAAGAAGACATCATAACCCTGCATTCTCTTGAGGCGGGCGATGGCGTCGGTCAGCACGATCTCATAGGTGTTGCCGATGTGAGGCTTGCCGGAAGCATAGGCAATAGCCGTGGTAATGTAATAGGGCTTCTTTTCCATATTCATTTCCTTTCTGCGGAAAGCTTCCGCAACGAATTTTCGGATCGCAGGGACGAAAACAAAAATCCCCGTCTTCTGCCGTTTTCAGGCTGAAGACGGGGCAAATGCTCCGTGGTACCACTTCAGTTCGTCTCTCCCTCGCGGAAGAAGACCTCTACCGGTACGCCGAAAGATCGGTTATACCGTTTCGCTGTAACAGGCGAACCTGTCGCGCCCTGAACAAAAGCCTCGGGCACGCCTCTCCGGAACCATCTTCACCCTGTCTCGTCCGTTTCCTTACACCAGCCGGAAACTCTCTTTGCTCAAAGCGCGGGGTTACTCTTTCCATCATCGTGTTTCTGGGATCCATATACTCCATCAATATATCATATAAAGTTAAAATTGTCAATATTTTTCCCTTTTACTTTTTGTTTTCGATCGAGAAATCCCGCATCTGTTCCACTTTTCTGTCACTGATGGCCATTTTCTGATTACCGTTTCGGCTTTCGTAACGGTAATCGGTCAGCGGCAGGGTGGTATAAAGCGGTGTGACGGACACATCTTTTCGGATATGGGTGGAGTTTCCGTTCAGCTCTTTCGGATACAGACTGTTCTTAGGAGCGCTTTTCTTCGGCGTTTTCATAAACATCGTCCTTTCCGGCGAAATAATTTCGCCTCATTTATTATTTCCGCGAAGCGACCGTTTTTTCGTCGAAGTTCGTTTTTGAGAACTGTTTGCATTTTACAGGCAAATATGCTATACTGATTGTGTTTCGGAAAAAAGCAAATGACCTCTCTGTAAAAACAAGTCAAATTTTTTCCTGAAAAAGAGAAAAAACAGGAAATTTTGTGCAAATCAAGGGGAACAAAATTGTGATACTTCTGCCCCGCACAAAAGAGAAAGGAACGAAGGAAATGAAAAAGAATATCGGTTTTTATCCCGGCGAGCTGATGCTGCCCAAAGAGCAGCTGCGTGAACGGTTCAGTGTTGTTGCCTGCGACCAGTTCACTTCCCAGCCGGAGTACTGGCACCAGGTCGATGCCCTCACTGAGGGTCACCCCAGCGCCAATCACATGATCTTCCCTGAGGTCTGGCTGGATAAGATCGACTTTGATGAAAAGGTCGCTTCTATTCAGAAGACCACCCGCTTTTATCTGGATGAGCAGATTTTTGACTGCTTCCCCGAAAGCTATATCTATGTCGAGCGTACCCAGCGAAACGGTGCCGTACGCAGAGGCCTTGTGGGCGTGATCGATCTGGAGTGCTATGACTACAAAAAAGGCAGCCGCAGCCTGATCCGCGCGACGGAAGGCACTGTTTTAGAACGTATTCCTCCCCGGGTGAAGATCCGCGAGGGTGCTTATCTCGAAGCCCCCCATGTGATGCTGCTGATCGATGACCCCGAGTGCACCGTTATCGAACCCTTTATGGAGCGCAAGGAAGAGCTGCCCATGGTATACGATTTTGATCTGATGATGGATGGCGGTCATCTCGCCGGCTGGCAGGTCGGCCACAGCTTCTATGAAAGTGTCACTGCCGCACTGGCAAAGCTGGGTGATTCCAAGGCATTCAATCAGCGGATGGGTACCTCCCGCAAGTCTCCTATTCTTTTTGCTGTCGGCGACGGCAATCATTCTCTGGCTTCTGCAAAGGCATGCTGGGAAAATATCAAAGTCGACCTGACCGACGAGGAAAAAGAACATCATCCCGCCCGCTGGGCAGCTGTTGAGGTCTGCAATCTCCATGACGAGGCACTGGTCTTCGAGCCAATCCACCGCGCTGTCTTCGATGTGGATCAGAAAGCTTTTGTCAAAGCGCTGTCCGAATGGGCCGGTGCACAGCCCAAGGGACGCAAGAACCTCACCGGAAAACAGTGGCTGACCGTTCTTTCCGGTTCCAAGGAGAAGACTCTCGTTATCGCTGAGCCCGACCACACCCTGACTGTCGGCAGTGTGCAGGAATTCCTCGATAAATACCTTGCCGAAAACGGCGGCAGAGTCGATTACATCCACGGCGAGGATGCCGTTCGCAAACTGACCGCAGAGGGTGCCGTCGGCATTCTGCTGCCCGCCATGGACAAGGCTGACCTCTTCCGTACCGTCGTGCTGGAGGGCGCCCTGCCCCGAAAGACCTTCTCGATGGGTGAGGCTTGGGACAAGCGCTATTATCTCGAGTGCAGAAAGATCCGGTGATCTCTTGAAAATATACTTTGTCCGTCACGGTGAACCGGATTATGGTGTCATTGACGAGCGGGGCTATATGGGACATGGCAGAGACCTTGCGCCGCTGACCGAAAAAGGTCGCGCACAGGCAGAAATTGCCGCCTGTGATCCGCGTCTGAAAGAAGCCTCGCTGATCGTCTCCTCGCCCTATACCCGTGCGCTGCAGACAGCTGCCGCCATTTCGCGGCAGACCGGGCTGGATATCCGGGTGGAGGTGGCTCTCCACGAATGGATGCCCGATCTGTCTTTCTGTTATGACTGCAGTGAGTATTCCATCGGTGCTTCGCTGGAGTATGAAGCGAAAAACGGCATCCGGGATGAAAGCTGCCGCTATAACTGGGAGAGCAAAGAGCAGCTTTTTGCCCGTGCCCACAGCTGGCTTGACCGGTATCGGGATCATGACTGTATCATTGCCGTTTCTCACGGCATGGTCATCCGACAGTTTGCCGGTGAGATCCCGCTGTCCTGCTGCTCCATCACCGAGATCGAGATATAAAAACGAGACCCCCGAAGCGTTTGCTTCGGGGGTTTTGTGTTTATTTTCCGCTGTGCAGGATCTCGTTCCACTTTTCTCTGAAGGGAGCCAGATTCGCGGCGGTAGAGGGAGCAAGCTCCTCGGAAAGGATCATCCGGTCGAATTCCTCTTCGGTGAACCATCCGGCGTCACAGGTCTCACCCGGCTGCAGTTTTACGCTTTCGAGGGGGAAATCCTTTCTCAGGGCAAAATCGTCACCGAAGTGGTTTTTATGTACGGTCGTGCCGATAAAGATCAGTTCCTCGGGTTTACAGACGATACCGGTTTCCTCGAACAGCTCGCGGACAGCAGCGGTGCGGGTGGTCTCACCGGCCTGAACACCGCCGCCGGTATTCTCCCATTTTCCGGGCATGAATCTCTTTTCCATCGACCGTCTGGTCAGGAAGATCCTGTTGTCGCTCGAGAAGATCCAGACACCGGCTGCAAGACCGAACTGACCCTCTTCAAGAGATGTGTTTCGTTCAACGATGATACCGAGGGGTTTTCGGTCAGCGTCATAGAGATCAATATATTCGGGCATATGCTCTTCCTTTCAGTTATAACGGATCATGCCGCCCTTTTCGGAGCGGATAGTATACAGATCTCCGTTCTTTTCGACGCTCAGAATGCCGCCCTCGTCTTCGGCGGAGGTGACGGGAGCTTCGCTCCATACCTTCAGCACGCCGCCCTCATAGAGGGTGACCGAACCGGGAGCCTGTGCGGTGACGGCTTTCACGCCGATAAATTTCGAAGTGTCACCGATGACAGCAACGCCGTCCTCAACAGGGGTGAAGGAGAAGAGCCGGAAATCGTCGGCATTTTCGAGGGTGAAGTCAAACTGTTCATCGGCGGTCATGACCCGGTATTCGCCGCTGAAATGCTCATAAAGGACGAATTTCTCACCGCTCAGCCCGGGAATTTCGGACGGGGAGACGGCGCCATTCACCAAAGTGCCGTCGGTGTGCAGGTTGAATGCTGCGATATAGCTGGTTTTGCCGGCGGTGTTCATGACCTTCATGGGTTTTGCTTCGACGGTCATGTCGGCGAGCAGACAATCGGCAGTAGGAACAGCGGTGCCGTCGGGACGGAGGATCCGGCCGTCCGAGAAGCAGAGAGGCCGGAAGATCTCTGCGCGGCTGCGCGCAAGGCGGTCGCTGACATAGATGGGACCACCGGACAGAGCACGGAGAATGCTGTTTTTGGAGGCCTGTTCGTCATCGCTCCACCACATATCCCAGTCATTGTAGCAGAACAGACCCTGCAGCATGCCGTTGTAAGCGCACTGAAGCACATGCTTTGCGAACCATGCGCGGTTTTCCGGCTGAAAATCGTCCGAGCAGCGGGAAACAGCAGAGGTTTTTCTCGAGAACATATTCTCTGCAGCCATACCCATACAGTTGATCAGGTCTCCGCCGAAGTATTTTTCGACACTGGGCTCAATGCCCTTATAAAGATTTTCCGCGGCGATACCTGCGGGGAGCATATCCCGGTATTTGCGGCGGATAAAACTCTGGTTGTCGATCTTTAAGAAATCCGCGCCGCAGTCTTTGAAGAAGGCATGCATCGTGGAATAAAAACCATAGGTTTTTTCAGGATCACTCAGGTCGGGCATGATCGTGCCGTCTTTTACGGTCATGGTATAACCGGCCAGCTTTTCGGCGGCCTTTCCTCCGGGTTCAAGACCCTGCCAATAGCCGCAGGTGGGGTGCCAGATGCCCACTTTCATGCCGAACTGCTCTTTTATCCGGTCGATACAGCCCTTGAGTCCGTGGGGGAACCGTTCGGGGTCAGCCTCATAATCATTCATGGCAGAGGCATGCATAACGCCGAAAGAGATAGAGTGGTCGGTGAATTTGGGCAGCTTTTCGGTCCAGGCAATGTCCGCCCACATATCATCCAGGATCGCCCAGCGGACGGGGATCTCTTTTTCTTTGAACTCGGCGCATTTTTCCAGGATCTCTTCTTCGTTGACCCAGATCTCCATCGAATCCCAGCTGCACCAGCCAAGATATTCGAACAGCTCAGGATATTTCCGTTCGGCACGGACTTTCAATCCGCCGCCCACCAGTTCTGCCGCTGCACGGGCACATTTTTCGGCGAGAGCATAGGGCTCGTCGCCCTCTGCAGCAACAAAAGCGACTGTTTCACATTCCTTCACACCGCTGCAGCCCGAGCGGGTGACAGACGAAAGAAATCCGTCTTTTCCCTCAAAAGAGGTCACATAACCGCCCATACACAAAGGCAGCAGGAAACCGTATTTTCCGTCTGCTGTTTTCCAGAGCAGT
>JAFQND010000006.1 GCA_017396055.1 Oscillospiraceae bacterium | reverse complement strand
GGGGTTTCACCCCAAACCCCATCCGGACTCTGTCCGGAACCTGCTTAAGCCCCTTTTTGTAAAACGGGGCTTAAGAATCACCAAAAACTTCCGGTGTTACAGCTCTATCCAGTACCTCTGGGTGATCCTGTTCTCTTCGGGCACTTCGTTTTCGAGGATACCGCCGTTTTTCTGTATCGTCCGGGCAGAGGCAATGTTCTCTTTGTCACAGGTAATAAGCGCCTTTTCAAGTCCAAGCTTCTTTGCCTCTTTCAGGGCAAGCGCCAGCATTTCGGACGCATATCCCCTCCGGCGGAGATCGGGATGGACCGAATAACCGATATTGCCGCCGAACTGAAGAAGATGTTCATTCAGCCGGTGACGGATGTCGATCATGCCCACAAGCCGGTCGTTTTCGTCCAGGGCGAGATAAAGAGTCGCCGGCACCAGTCCCGGGCGGACAGTCTCTTCCGAAAGATTGTCGGTGCAGATCTGCAGCCATTCTTTAAAGGTCTCGCATCTTCTTAAACTGCCGACGCCGGCCATCTCTTCGCCGCGGTCGAGAAAAGCTTTTTTGTACGCCATCACCTGTCCGGCGTAGTCGGGGGTGGGAAATTTCAGTGTCAGCATAAAGATCTGCTCCTTTCGTGAAAAATTACTGCTATTATATATCCGCTCTTTGCGGATGTCAACCTCTTCTGTCATAACCGTCAAGCTTTCTCTCTTTTTCTTGTGCAGTTATCCAAATTCTCCCCCGACACTGGAAATCCAGACAGGATTTTATTATAATTGAAGACAGATAGAATTCAGTGAAAATGGGGCGTTGATATGACTAAACTGCGAATTAGAGCCGGAAGCTTTCTTCTGAGCCTGATGATGCTGTTCCTGACACCTGCCATGACGGTCTCGGCCGCGGGCAGCAATGAAAAACCGGTGGAAAAATTCCCCGTCGCGATCAGCATCTTCGAAAATATCACCCATAGCTATCTGGCAGGTCCCCTGACCCTGCAGTGCCCCGAGGGTTCCACCCCCGCCGATGTGCTGCAGCAGCTGTGCGACTATGCCTATCTGGACGAAGTTTCTCTTGAAGAAGACCGGCTTGTTTCGGTCACCGCCGAAAACAGCACCTATACCGCCGTTGACGGCGAAAGCGGATGGGTACTGACGGTCAACGGCCAGGAACTCGCCTCCGACGAGCCCTTCGAACTGAAGGAGGCCGCTTCTTTTGACTGGATCTACTGGGTCACCGATGAGGCAAGAGACGTCACCGTCTCGGGCGAATATGCCGTTCAGAGCGTCTCGGTCCACCAGAGCGTCTGGAAGCCTGAATACAGCGACAAACTCAAAGAAGCCTGCGGCTGGCTGAAAACCAACGGGCGCGGTGCCCCCTCCCTCTTTGTTCTGGGAAGTGCCGGCGTTTCGGTGGAGCATAAATACCTGACCTCGATCCTCAGACAGATCGCCCAGAGCACCCCTGCCGACGGTGCCGAGCTGGCGGAATACATCCTCGCGGTCAGCTTCAGCGGCATCTCTGCCGTCAACGTCTCCGGCCGGGACCTGATAGCCGAACTGAGCGAATTTCCCGACATTTCCCGTCAGCATGCGGCACTGGCTCTGCTGGCCGCCGACTGCAACGGATACGAACTCCCCGAAGGGACCACCAATGACCGTTCCGGTCTGCTCAACGTCATTCTTGCGGCACAGAACGAAGACGGTTCTTTCTCCTCCGTACGCGGCGAGACCGGCAACATCACCATGACCGCTCTCTCGCTGACAGCAATGGCCCCCTACTCCGCCGAACAGACGGTCATGCAGGCCATCGACCTGGGCATCAGCTATCTGGCATCCCAGCGGGATCCCGTCAGCGGCGGCTATCTGAACGAAAAAAACAAGCCGGATATCACCTCCACGGCGCTGGTCATTACTGCCCTGAGCAGCCTGGGCGTCCGATTGGACGACGAGCGTTTTATGAATGAAGGCGGCACCGATCTTCTGGCGCTGCTTCTGACCATGCAGCAGGACGGCGGCGGATTTGCCGCATCTCCTGACGGAGAGCCCACTGCCAATGTCACCGAAGCGGCGATCCTCGCCATGATGGCACAGAAAACCGGCCGAAGCCCCTATCTGCTCCGTTCTCCCATTATCGGAGAGGGCTCGCCCGAACTGTCGCTGCCCGAACCGGAACCCGAAAGCAGCGAGGAAGTCATCGTCGAACCGGAACCCGAACCCATCAGCCGGCTGAGCATCATCTTCGGCGCAGTCGGTCTCGCCATCGGTATTCTCCTCGGCTCACTGGCACTGTTCATGGCGGTCAAGCTGATGAACAAGGCGGACAAGCTGGACGCAGAAGACAAGAAAAAATAAGAAAAAGCCTCCCCCTCTTTGCGAGGGGGAGGTTTTTTGCGCGGTATTCATTGTTCATTGTCAAATGAAG
>JAFQND010000005.1 GCA_017396055.1 Oscillospiraceae bacterium | reverse complement strand
GCCCCTTGCGAAAAGGAGAGACTATGAGAGCGTACCTTTCCATCTTCCGGATGCGGCTGTTATCCGGTCTGCAGTACCGGTCGGTGTTCTGGTTTCGGATCCTGACAAGATTTCTGTGGGGATTTTTTGAAGTGCTGGCCTTTATGGCGGTCTACCGCATGGGCGGCGACTTTTCGATGACGCTGCAGCAGACGGTCACCTATATGTACATGCAGCAGATCACCTATGCCATGTTCAGCGTCGTCTTCGGCGACGGAGATATTCAGGCGGCTGTCGCAAAGGGTGACGTGGCCACCTCGCTCTGCCGGCCGATGGATCTGTACGGACACTGGTTCAGCCTCGCCTGCGGGACAAGACTTGCGGCGGCTCTTGTCAGTCTGCCCGCCATGATCCCGGCGCTTGTGATGCCGGCGCCGTTTCGGATGGTTCTGCCGGGAACCGGAACGATCTGTCTGTTTATTCTTTCGGCGCTGTTGGCGCTGGGTGTTACCGCCGCCTGTGCGATGCTGATGTACATCTCTCTCTTCTGGCTGATGAGTCAGCGGGGGATCAAGGTGATCGTTATGGCTATGACTCATTTTCTCTCCGGCGGTATCATTCCGCTGGCGTTCTTCCCCGAAAATATCCGTCGTGTGCTGGAACTTTCCCCCTTTGGAGCAATGATGAACGCGCCGCTGAATATCTTCTGCGGTGTTCTGACCGGCAGAGATGTTCTTCCCGTCCTGCTGCTGCAGGCCTTCTGGCTGATCGTTCTTGTGGGGCTGGGGCAGGTTCTGATGCATCGTGCGCTGCGGCGTGTTGTCATACAGGGAGGTTGAGATGTATCTTCATCTGATCGGGATCGATATCAGATCCCAACTGCAGTACAGAATGTCCCTGCTTCTGACAACGGTGGGACAGTTTCTGACGGCATTTACCTATTTCTTCGGGCTTGATTTTGTCATGCAGAAGATCACCGGACTGGATGGATTCACCCGCCCGCAGGTAATGCTCTGTTTTGCGGTAGTAATGGCTGCTTTCTCTGTCGGCGAGCTTTTCGGTCATGGTTTTCAGACTTTTCCTTCCCTGATCGCGCGGGGCGAGCTGGACCGGCTGCTGATCCGCCCGCGGGCGATTCTGCCCCAGATCCTTCTGGGCAATCTTGACCTGACGAGATTCGGATTGCTGATTCAGGCAGGCGTGGTGCTCTGTATCGCGATCCCCCGGAGCGGCATTGTCTGGACGCTGTCGAAAAGCCTTTGTCTTTTATCGATGATCCTTTGCGGCAGCGCGGTTTTCTTCGGATTGTTTCTTCTGAAGGCGAGCCTTTCTTTCTTTACGATACAGGAGCTGGAGGTGTTCAATATCTTCACCTACGGTGCCCGACAGTTCGGCAGATATCCCTTTTCGGTGTACGGTGAGGGTGTGCTGCGTCTTCTCACATGGGTCGTGCCGCTGGCGCTTTTCCAGTATTATCCGATGCTCTGGCTCTTTGACCGTGCGGAAGCGGTCAACGCTTTTCTGCCGCTCGTTTCTCTTGTCTTTCTGATTCCCTGCTATCTGTTATATCGGTTTGGATTGAAACGTTATCAGTCCGCCGGTTCCTGAACGGAGGTCAATATGCTATTTACCTGTCCTTTATGCGGTGCTCCCCTCAAGGAAGAGGCCAACCGCTGGTTCTGCCCCAAGGGGCACAGTTACGATAAAGCCCGCAGCGGTTATGTGAATCTGCTGTTGGCGGGCGGCAAACATGCAAAGCTTCCCGGCGATAACAAGATGATGGTCGCATCCCGTCAGGCTTTTCTGAACAAGGGATATTATCGGTCCATGGCGGATGTGCTCTGTGAAACGGCTGCGAAGTATCTGCCTGCCGGCGGTGTTCTGCTGGATGCCGGCTGCGGTGAGGGATATTATACTGCTCTGATGGCAAAAAAGCTGGAAGCAGAAGGCAAGCCCGCTGAGGTCTATGGTGTGGACATTTCAAAATTCGCTCTGGACAAGGCAGCCCGCCGGCGGAAGGATATCCGCTTTGCAGCGGCAAGTGTCTTCCATATGCCCATGACCGATGACAGTGTCGACCTGATGACCGAGGTGTTTGCGCCCTATTGCGGCGAGGAATTTGCCCGTATCCTGAAACCCGGCGGCATCATGCTGCTGGTTATTCCGGCGAGACTTCATCTGTGGGAACTGAAATGTGCCATTTACGATGAGCCCTATGAGAACGAAGTACGGGAATATCCGCTGGAAGGCTTCGAATTTATCGAATCGATCCCGGTGGACGGCGAGATCACGCTGGACAACAACGCTGATATTCAGAGCCTTTTCCAGATGACGCCCTATTATTACAAGACTTCGGAAGAGGGTCAGCGCCGTGCCGCCGCACTGCAGCAGCTGACTACGAGGACTTCTTTTGAGGTTCTGGTGTACCGAAAGTTGGATTATTTCGTATAATATATGTCATAATATACTTAAAGTAGTTGATTTTCTGATAAAACCGTGATGTAAACTCATGTGGCGGGAATGTAAACCGGAAGCGGTGGCGGCAAACCGTGTTATCTGATACAATGGGACCATCAAAGCAAGGGAGGATTTCAGGATGAAACTGTCGGAGAAAATCTTCGCGCTGAGAAAATCTCATGGTCTGTCGCAGGAGGAGCTCGCCGAAAAGCTCGATGTATCGAGACAGGCTGTTTCCCGTTGGGAGAACGGCTCTGCGCTGCCGGATGCCCAGAATGTTCTGCGGCTCAGCAAACTCTTTCATGTCACGGCTGACTATCTTCTGAATGACGGATATCAGAGCGATGATGACCTGCCGAAGGTACAGCAGATAAAAGACGACGGCATCCATCAGATCATGTTTTATCTGGCCCTGATGGAGGTAATGGTACTGCTGCTGCAGTTCATGACGATCGTTATTCTGCAGAATATCTTCTTCGGCGTTCTGAGCTTTATTCCGTTTATTGCGCTGATCGGCGGGTTTGAGTATGCCTACCGCAGGCAGGAGAAGGGGCGGACCGAACGAACAGCATTGTTCCGCAGGAAATTCTACAAATTATCGGTCTGGCTGGGGGCATATTTTCCTGTTCGGCTGATCACGATGGCTCTGAGAAGTCTTTATCCCCGTCCTGTCAGTACACTTGTACTGGAGTGTGTGATACTGGCGGGCTATCTTGCCGTATCGATGTGCCTTACATTGGAGATCGACCGGCGCAGCCTGCCGAAAGAATAAACCGGATGCAAAAAGCCCCATCCTTTATCGGACGGGGCTTTCTTTTATTCTGTTTCAGTTACAGGGTAGTGGATATAATTCATCGTAGCGGAGTCATACACGGGCTGTTTGCCTTCCCATTCGGGCCAGGTCTCAGCGACGATCTTCTGTACGAATTCCAAGCTGTGGGTGAAGGACTCCTGATTTTTCTCGGTGGCTTTCGCAGAGGAATCTTCGGCGCCGATATGGCGGACACAGATGAAGTATTCATCTTTCAGATAGTCCAGCTTCCAGTTCTGAGCCAGCAGAGTATCTGTTCCGCTCTCATCCAGATAGTTCAGATAGAGCTTGTCGCCCACGGCATTTTCCAGGTCGGGATAGAGTTTTTCCATATCGACAAAAACAGAATAGGGTTCGTCTTCGCCATAGAAGATATAGTCATAGGCAGGCTGGTCGAGAATGAAGAGCAGGTCTTCACCGGTGGTGAGAATGGCGATCAGCTTCTGTGCATTGCCATAGGCGGTATCGGGGTCACCGTAAGACATATCGACAAACATCTCGTTGATAACGGAAAGAACCTGACCGTCGCCGTTATAGTCGGCAATGTAGGCATCAAAATCGCTATGCAGGTCTTCGTTCAGTGCGGAGATACCGGCGCGGCCGCTGAAATAAGAGAGGGAGAGGGTCAGGTCCGGCTTGGGAGCAAAGACGGTATC
Source organism: Oscillospiraceae bacterium (assembly GCA_017396055.1). Taxonomy (GTDB): domain Bacteria; phylum Bacillota; class Clostridia; order Oscillospirales; family Ruminococcaceae; genus Faecivivens. The sequence continues at coordinate 2,234 of JAFQND010000005.1, read as the reverse complement.
TTTTATAAGCCAGATCACGCCGATCACGGCAACAATAGAGATCCAGAAGGTTTTTTTATAGTGGAACCAGAAATTGTCCCATTTTTCTTTCGGCGTTTTGGGAACGATTTTTTCTGCGGTGGGACCCAGATCGGCTTCGTACTGCCGGTTTTCTGCAGCAGCCTGACGTGCACGTTTCAGCTCGATCAGATCATGCAGCTCCTGCTGTCTGGGGTCGGTATATTTTTTTGCCATGCTGACATCCTCCGTTTGTCCCGACGGATCGGGGAATCATAAAATATTTGAAATTTATCCGCAGACGATTCATATTTTCTCTTTCTGCGGCAAACCTCCCGCTGGTATCAGCGGGAGGTTTCAGATCAGCTTTATACCATTAACAGTATATCACGGCGGGGATGAAGAAGCAATGTTTTTTGTGTGAACAAAGGCGTAAGCTTATGTTCTGACGAGGACCATGACCTGATAGGGGGCGAGGTCGGCTTTGCCGTCAAAGGTCTCACCGGTGAGAAGATCGGTCATTTTACCGTCAAACCGGCAGTATCCGGGTTTTGCGTCATGTTCGACCAGGACAAGACCGCTCTGTGCGCCTTCTCTCGGTACTGCGGTGACGCCGGGGCTGTGCTCGATGAGAGGAATACCTGCATCTTTTGCAGCAAGGGTCATGATCTTTTCCATGGCATCGCCTGTGGGGAAGGTACCGACAAAGTAAACGGTGCCCTTTCCGACTTTCTTTTTCAGAGCAACGGCCTTGCCGACCAGTGCGGAATGACCGCCGTTGACAGCGGCCAGCACTTCGGCATCTTCGGGAGCATCATAGACCTGCAGCCACATATCGGTACCGAAGGGAGTACCGTCCTGCCATGTGACGGGAATATCGTGTTCCGCATCGGGAAGCTGATAGCAGAGCTGCACACCGGTCAGCTCTTCGGCAAAGCCCATTTCACGGTCGGTGTAGTGGGCGCCGATGTCATTGCGGATATCGGTCAGGGGACCGATCACCCAGACGCCGCCGTTTCTGACCCATTCGGTCATGCGGGCGGGAAGGCCTTTCTCCTCCATCGTCATCATCAGCGGGGAAACGATCAGCTTGTAGTCGTCCAGCGATTTGCTGGGATGGATGACATCGGGTCTGAGACCTGCATCGGTCATGGGATGATAGAAATATCTGCGGAGACGGGCGCTGTAAAGACCACCCCACTCCGAATTGGCTTCGGGGACGATGGGCTGCTGCAGATGCATTTCATCGTTGAGAGAGGAGACCTGCAGAGCTGCGTTGGCCGCAACACGGGTATTTTTCAGAAAATCGGCGGCCTTTTCGTAACCGGCGGAGGTTTTTTGCACCTCGCCGAAGATATGCAGCGGTCTGCCTGCCGGCGAGAGGACCGAACCGTGTGTCAGCTCGTGTCCTGCCCAGTGCTGCCGCCAGAGCCAGTACATATTGGCTTCGCCGCCCATAGCGACAGGCAGCCAGGAGTTTGCGACACAGAAACCTTCCGGCTTGACGGTCTGCGCGATCCTGATGTGGCCGTTCCAGCAGGTGGAAGTTTCGGTATTCCAGAAGGGACGTTCTTTCAGGGGACGGATCAGGTCGAACCAGAAGCAGACATCCCGGAGATTTTCTTTGGTGTTGTAGTGATTGAACTGCACCAGATCGAGGAAGGTGAGGGTTTTCTCGTAATCGGTGGTGAAGATGGGCATCATGTCGGTGCTGATGGGCTGATCGGTATAGGGACGCAGCACCTTTTCCTGCGCGTGGACAAAGTCGATATGGCTGTCCGATTGGAACAGCCGCCATTCCATCAGCAGGTGGGGATTATGCCATGTGAGGCGGTCGGGCAGAGGGATCTGGTCAAAGCGTTCGTAAGCCTGGCTAAAGAGGGTCAGATTCCAGCGGGCATTGAGGCTTTCGACGGTGCCGTATTTCTTTTCCAGATATCTGTGGAAGCCTGCGCGGCAGTTATCGCAGAAACAGCCGTTTCCGATAATGGCGATCTCGTTGTCGATCTGCCAGCCGATGAGGGCGGGATGATGTCCCAGCTCCTTGGCCATCTCTTCAGCGATACGCAGGGAATATTTTACATAGGTGGGGTTGTTGGAGCAGCAGTGGCGGCGGCCTCCATGGAGTTCTTGCAGACGGTTTTCATCCAGCCGGTGCATGGAAGGATCCATCTCTTCCAGCCAGATGGGCGGGGTCGCGGAAGGGGTTCCCAGCACCACATCGATACCGGCTTCAT
>JAFQND010000078.1 GCA_017396055.1 Oscillospiraceae bacterium | reverse complement strand
GGCAATGAACCGGTACCCGATTTTGATCCGGAGGAACTTTTTGGCTATCTGGATATTGAAATCGACAGGGAAAAGCTGCGCTACTATACCCTGCTCAATGAGTTATACTGACGAAAAACCCCGCCGTTCCTTTCGGAACAGGCGGGGTTTTGATTCTTTCGGTCAGCTGAGCCATCCTTTGCCGCTGCAGGAGGAGCAATTTCCGGTGTGGCTGCAGCTATAGCAGTTGCGGTCTTCCTTGCCGGAGGCAGAGCTGTAGAGATAGCCGTCACCGCCGCAGGTCTGGCAGTCTCCCGTGCGGTCACAGACATTACAGGGAACTTTGGCATCATAGTTGGCGCCGCTGCCGGTGCTGCTTCCGCCGCCGGTGCTGCCCATGGGCGAGAGTCTGGAAGCTGTACTTGCCCGGTCACCCAGATCTGCGACGTTGAGATCATTGCTGTAACAGACGGTCATACTGGTGTATCCATCCCGTCCGTTTTTACTTACCGAGACAAATACATCGGCAGAATAATACTGATAATCCTTGTGGAAATAGCGATCCTGTGCGGGAACGATCTCCTCCGGACCGGTATAGTCAAAGTAATATACTTCATTATAGAGATAAAGGGTCGTCCATTTTTCATCCTCTGCCGGAATACGCATGGTCAGTTTGAAGCGTGGATCCTGCAGCAGGTCGATGTATTCCTGCACAGCAGTCCAGCCGTCGTCGATATCCATCTTATAGTATACTTCCCAGCCGGATATCTCGCCGGGTTCATCTTCTCTGGGACTCATGCCGCCGAGGAAGGCACCGGGGTCGGGCAGAGTCGGGCCGGTGATCACCGGTACAGCAGGCTCCGGTTCGGAAGGTGCGGGCGGTTCGGAGGACACTTCGGGTTCAGAAACCTCGGGTGTTTCTTCGGGAGCGGGTGCAGGTGTATCGGAAGGCAGCTCTGCGGAAGGAGCCGAAACCTCGTCCGGATGGGTAAAATCGATGCCGCAGGTGGTGCCGGTTCTGATAAAGCTTCCGCCATAGCGGATATCCACGTCAATACGGTAATATCCGTCGTCCTGCAGGCCACGGTTGGCTACCTCCACCGAGGGAAGGGCCCGGGCATGTTTGTCAACAAAACGGATAAAGGCACTGTCCGGCACATAATCCAGCACATACATTTTACAGCCTTCGATATTTTCATAAAGCTCGAAGGATTCGACCAGTTTGAGATTGTAATCTCCGGTGCAGAGAAGCTTGACATAGTCTTCGACCGCCTTTTCGGGATCCTCCACCGTGTGATAGGTCATCTGAGGCGATTCCGGATCGTACAGCGGGGTACCGAGGCGCCAGTCTTCGCCCTCGACACTGAAAAATTCCGCAGGGTCGGGCACAGCGGCGGAAATCTTTTCCACGGCGTTGACGCTGAGCAGCATGGCTGCAAAGAAAAGAACGATCACGGCCATGATGGAACCGATGATCAGAAATACCTTTTTGGAGGAGATGTCCTTTTTTGTACCGGTCTTGTCGGGGATATCGGCAGCCGCTGCCGCAGGGGTTTCTTCCGGAACGGGAGCTGCTTTCGGTACTTCAGCACCGCAGGCTGAGCAGAACCGGGCGTCGTCAGGCAGCTGTTTTCCGCATTTCATACAATACACATCGATCACTTCCTTTGGTTAGAGTCTATCACGCGGGCCGTGATTTGTCAAACGGATAAAAGAAAGAAAATGTCCGGTCCAAGCAGGACCGGACACAGGCAATGGTTTTACTCACTGAAGAAGATATCATAGCCGAGCGCATCGGTAAATACTTTTGTCAGTACAAAACAGGCGGCACCGAAGAGAGACGTGTCTTTGCCGCATACAGGATTGAGAATGACGGGAACACTTTCTCCCAGACGGGCATGCAGCCGGGAGAAGAAATAATCCATCAGCTCTTTGCCGAAACTGGAAAGAGCATCGTCAAGCATCAGCGCTTCGGGACGGATGGTCAGACAGAGATTGCAGACAGTATCCATCAGTGAGCTGAAGATGTCACAGAGTATGGCGCTTCCGGCGGCATTTTCCCGACAGGCATTCTGAACTTCAGACAGGTCGCGGCATTCGATGCCAAGGGCATTACCGACCTGCCGGCAGATGGCGGGGATACTGACCATTTCAGCCAGATAACAGCCGTTTCTGGTCATCTGTCCCAGAGGAATACAGCCGGTCTTGTCGCCTAACAGAACACCGTCTGTCATGGCGGCGGCTCTGACACCGCCGTCGAAGGCAGGAACAGGACCGGTGGAAGCAAGAGAAAGACAGAGTGTTTTCTGATAATCGGTGAAGCGGTCAGCGGCATATGTGTTTGCTGCCGCAGATGAAGAGACAAAGACAGGGGTATTCAGTTTTTCCTGTAAAAGGACACCGAGCGAAGTATCCCAGCCGGGGCCAAGCGCCAATCCTGTACCCAACAGGGAACGGCCGGTATTTTTCAGCAGCGCCGAGATCTCTGAAGCGATCTGTTCACTGGTGTCATCGGTTTTAGCAGAGTATTCGCCCCGCTTTAAAAGCTGCAGTTCCATCGAGAAAATACCGATATGCAGTTTTTGTCCTTCCAGCAGGACGCCTGCCAGAACAGGAGCATTTTCAGAGAAACGCAGACCGGTCAGCTTTCTGCCGGCACCGGTTTTTTCTGCGCCGGTGGCTTTGGTTTCGATGACCATACCGCTTTGCAGCATTTCGGCAATGATGTTGGAAACAGTCATCTTAACCAGACCCATGCGGGCAGCGATCTCCGTACGGGAGATACCGGGTTCACGGCTCAGAAGCCGCAGCACCTGGCGGCGATTGATGTATTTGGTTGTTTCACCATTCATGCCACGAATATTCACGGAGAACCCTCCCTTAATTGATATACCGGTTTAAAATAAATTGATTGACATTACAACTAATATAGTCATTATAGCATAAAACCATTTTTCGTCATTATGGTTTGTGCGTAAAACCTAAAATAATTAAAGATGATAGTGGATTTGCTAAATTTTATGCAATTTTTTTGTTGACACAACGATGTTTATTTGCAAAAGATACAAAATAGGGCTTGATTTTAAGAAAAACCGGGATAAAAATGAGTCGTTTTTCTCTTCGCATAGTATTAAAACATATTCCGAACTTTAAAAATATTTTGAAAAATGCCGCAAAATGACAGAAAACATGGACAAACCGGTGTTTTTGGATTATGATAAACAGGAACCGACAAAAGGAGATTTTTTCATGCTGATCAAAGACAAAAGTTTTTACCGCACCTTCTTTTCCCTTTGGGGGGCATTGGTGGTGCAGAATATTATTGTTCACAGCGTAAACCTCGCCGATAATATCATGATCGGTGCCTATGGTGAGAATGCTCTTTCGGGCGTTGCTGCCGTCAATCAGATCCAGTTTGTGCTCCAGCAGGTGCTGGGCGGTATCGGTGAGGGTGTCGTTGTGCTTTCCAGCCAGTACTGGGGACAGCGCCGTACCGAACCGATCAGGAAGTTTTCGTCCATCGGTCTGCGGCTGGCGGTGAGCTTTGCGCTGATCATGTTCCTTCTTGTCAGCGTGTTCCCTGTGGGAGCACTGCAGCTTTTTACCACTGAGAGCGCTGTTATCAGCGAAGGCATCCGCTATCTGAATATTATTCGCTTTACATATCCTGTCTGTGCGGTCACAACGGTACTGCTGGCCACGCTACGCAGTGTTGAGACCATTCGGGTAGCACTTTATGTATCTGTTTCCACTTTGTTTGTCAACTGCGGCCTGAATTTTGTGCTGATCCAGGGCAGGTTCGGTTTTCCCGCGTTGGGCTCGGCAGGTGCCGCGATCGGTACGTTGACCGCCCGTCTGGTGGAGCTGGTCATCATTGTCTGTTATCTTCTCCTTAAGGATAAAAAGCTGCAGTTGCGGCCGCGGGATTGTCTGGTGTTTGACCGTACCCTTTTCGGCGATTATGTAAAGACCAGTCTGCCGATCGTGTTCACTGCGGCGTTGTGGGGACTCAACAATGCGATCCACACCATGATCCTTGGCCATATGACCGCTTCGGCAATTGCTGCGAACTCCGCCGCCTCTACCCTTTATCTGGTACTGAAGGTAGCTGCAGTAGGCGGTGCCTCGGCTTCGGCTATCCTGATCGGAAAAGCGGTCGGTGCCGGTGATATGAAAAAGATCAAAGACATGACCCATACCCTTCAGCTGATCTATCTGGGTATCGGCGTTTTCATCGCGGCCGGTCTGCTGCTCCTGCGCGGACCCATTCTGAGCCTGTATGATCTCTCACCCGAGACCAGAGAGATGGCTTATACCTTCCTCGGGATTCTCAGCGTCACCGGTTTCGGTATGGCCTATGAGATGCAGGTCAACTGCGGCATCGTCCGCGGCGGCGGCGACTCCCGTTTTGTCATGGTGATGGATCTGATCAGTATCTGGGGTATTGTGCTGCCGGTTTCGGCATTGGCAGCCTTTGTTTTCCACTGGCCGCCCGCACTGGTCGTCATCTGTCTGAATGCTGACCAGGTGTTCAAATGTCTGCCCGCCGGCATTCGCGCCAACAATTACAAGTGGGTCAAAAAGCTGACGAGATAAATTTGCTTTCAAACAAAAAACTCCCCGCCTTTTCAGACGGGGAGTTTTCTTTTTATCAGGCAAGGTAGGTTTTGTAAACCAGCTCGGCAAAAAGGCTGTTGGACCAGGCAAACCACTCTCTGGTGAAGTTTGCAGGATCGTTTGCATCAAAGCCTTCGTGCATCAGTTCTTTTCCGCCGTCGGTGGCGAGGATCAGGTCGATCATCTCTTTTGCTTCAGCGGGATCAGATGCGGTCAGGCCCTGCATCGACAGGGCAATATGCCAGATGTAATTTTTCGGGGTATGGGGGCTGCCGATACCCTTCGCGGCAGTGCCTTCCCAGTAATAGGGATTTTCGGCGCTGAGAATGAAACGGCGGGTATTCTGATAAACAGGATCATCGGCGCCGCGGTAACCCAGATAGGGGATGGACAAAAGACTGGGAACGTTTGCGTCATCCATCAGATTATAGTTGCCGAAGCCGTCGGTCTCATAGGCATAGATCTGTCCGAAGACAGGATGACGGTAAACGGCATAGTGGCGGATGCCAAAATCGATCTCGGCGCGGAGTTTCTTTGCGTCGGCGGCGAGAATGCTGTCGCCGAAACCTTTTTCTGCCATTTCCGACAGATAGCCCAGAATGACCACTGCAAACATATTGGAGGGGACCAGATAGTTGAAGGTGCAGGCATCGTCCGAGGGACGGAAGCCGGACCAGGTCATACCGGTATAGTTGACGGGCATGCCGCGGCCGTCATTCTGAAGCGTTTCGGTCTCAAGACCGCCGGAGAATTCCTCCGGACGGATGAAAGTGTAGGAAGATTGTTCAAAGTGACGCTGTTCGGTTTTGAACGTACGGACGACCGTCGAGAGCGCCTCGTGCAGTACGGGAGTGAAGATGGTATCAGAACCGCTTTCCTTCCAGTAGAGATAGGCCAGCTGTACCGGATAGCAGAGCGAATCCACTTCGTATTTGCGCTCCCAGACCTGTTTTTTGTGAACGGTCAGATCTTCTGCCCAGCGGCTTCCATCGGGCTTTTCGTTGAAGGCATTGGCATATGGATCCAGAAGGATGCATTTGGCCTGGCGCTGGATAAGTCCTTCGATAATGGCAGCCAGTTCGGCGTCTTCTCTGACAAAGGGAAGATAGTGACGCACCTGTGCCGAAGAGTCTCTCAGCCACATGGCCGGAATATCTCCGGTGATAACGAAGCTGTCTCCGTCATCCAGGCGGCGGACCGTGGTGTCGATGGTACTTACAAAGGCATTTTTAAAGGTGCGGAGCAGTTTTGGCCGGTCGGCAAGAATCTGATCCGCGCGGTCAAGTACCGCTTTCAGCGATGGTGTCAGCATGGTTGTTCTCCTTGATCAAGTGTTTCTGCCAGTCTGAGACAGAACATTTCGGCAGCGTGGATATCTCTTTCCTGCAGATAATCTTCATGGTTGTGGGCAAGGGCGTTACGTGCGCGCTGCAGCAGGTCAAAGCCGTCTTTCCACTGTGAATAATCGAGATTGTTGAAATAGGCTCTGATACCCTGGTCCCAATAGAAACGAATAAACTTGACAACATCACCCAGAGAAAGCACATCCAGAAGAGAGCTGGCAATATGGTAGTATTTCCATTCTCTGGTGATATTCTGGTCTGCCGCAGAAAAATCGACAAACGCACAAAGATTTTCATCCAGACGGCAGCGGTACATCCAGTCGCTGCCGAGAATGTCTTTCATGGCGCGGTCAAGCATGACTTTGAGCCGTTTTTCACGGTCCATGACGATGGGCCAGATGGGCATTTCTACGCTCAGCTCACGGAATCGTCTGGTACAGCTTTCCGAGATGACATAATAGCTGCCGTCGGCCGCAACTTCGATATAGCCGGCGCCGATGTACCAGTCAAGGTCGCTGGCCTTCAGATCGTATTTGGGACCCACCACCAGCTGCAGCAGCTTGTTGAGCGATTCGTCCCGCTGCATCTGATGAACGATGGAGTCGAAATAGTTGCGGATATTGACAGCCTTTTCGTAATAGACTGCATGGACGTCGGGGGAGCTGCCGCGATTGATCTGTTCGCACAGATTGCTGCCGAAGATGGAAAGCAGGTAAGGCGACCGTCCGGCATAATGGGCAAGGGCTTCACGGTTTTCATCGGAAAGGAAAGCGCCCTCCCGGTCAAAGATATTCCAGTATTCCTCCATGTCGGCATCGTTGAAGCCATGTACCTGAATGGAGTCGAAAATATGCTGGAAGGTGGAGTTTCCGTAGGCATCGGCCTCGATATTGATCAGCTGCCGGCGGGAGATGGTGATGGTGGAGATGCTGTAGCAGGTCTTGGAAGAAATATCGCGGATAAACTCGAAGTAGTGCCGTTTTCCGAGGAAGATCTCTGCGGCTTTGTCGAATTCATCCAGTACCAGCACGATGCGGGTGTTGAGGTTTTTCTTGATCGCTTCAAAGAAGAATTCCAGCGGCTCTTTGATCATGGCATAAATCGGCGGCTGCATGGTATATTCTTCATATGCCATCGTGACGATTTCATCCTCCAGCCCCATCATTTTCAGCTGACGCCATATGCTGGCGACAATGCTCTGCCAGAGCGTTTCAAAGCTCTCGTGGCTGCTGATGCTGGTGAAGACATAGACGATGCCGGCTTCCCGGAGCAAAGCAGGGTCAAGCGCATTGGCAACGAGGGAGGATTTTCCTATGCGGGGAAGACCGACAAAAGAAAGGGTGCAGCGGGTCCCGTTATAGATGACACGCTTGCGGATATCTTCAACCAGGGCTTTTCGTCCGATAAAGGCAGGACCGGAAACCTGATTGCCGATCTGAAAGATATTATTCATGATGCTCTCCTTTCCGGTATCAAAGGGACTCGCCATAGCGGTTGTTGAGCCATTCTTTGAACAGCCCGACAATGATGCTGTACTGGTTTTGTTCCACTTTGACAACGCCTCTCGCTTCCAGCGCGCGCAGCAGTTCTGCGACCCGTTCGGAGGTGAGTCCTTCGGGATTCAGCTGGGTGATGGAGACAGCCGGTACCAGACGGGTACAGCGCGCCAGCTCAGTCAGCAGAGTGAAATTATCCTCTTTGCGCCTGTCGTCGCCGGGACAGCTGACGTCATTGTACAGGGGATCGAAATTGCTGCCGGTGATGATACCGTTGGTAAAGATACGGTTTACCAGCTGTTCGATGTGGGCGACCATGACGTGGTTATGATGGAGTTCGTTGAGGTGATCCACCAGTTCGGCACAGAGGATCATCAGCAGATATGCGCTGCCGGCGGTGAGTTCGATCAGACGGTCCAGAGCCTTTTCGTCAAAGGTCACTTCGGGATTTTCACGGGCGATGGGAACCTGGATCATCTTACGGGCATCTTCCGGACGTAGATAGGTGACCGGGAACATGGCGGTGGCGCCCAGCTCGTTGCTGTACTGCCGCTTGAGGGTCTCCATGCTGTCCTGACCGACGATGATACTGATCCATCTGTGATCGTGGACCGATTCGCGCCAGAAACGCAGGAACTGATTGGTGACCGTACCGCGCTGGATATGGCCGTAAAGGTGGGTGAATTCATCGATGAAGATGATAAACCGATAAGGCACTTCGCTCTTTTCGATGACCCAGTCCAGGTTGTCCATAAAACTGTTGAAGATGATATCATAGCCGGTGGCAGATGTCTTGAATTCCTGATAGGGGATCTTCAGGTCATTTTCTTCCAGCAGCTTTTTCAGGTCGGCATAGCATTTATCCAGAAGGATGGCGCGCCGCAGCTTTGAAAGGATCGATTCCATGACAGCTTTTGTGAAATCGTTGTTGGCGGTGTCATAGGTGCCGAGGCTGCCCAGGTCGAGCAGTATTGCCTGAGGAAAATCTTTCTGAATACGGCGGCGGACATGATAGAGCAGTGAAGATTTGCCGGTGCGCTTCTGGCCGAAGAGAGCAACCGACTTTTTGGGAGTCAGCTGACCGCTGTCGTCGCTGATGATGCTGATGATATCGGCGATATCCTTATCACGGCCGAAGAACATATTGGGGTCTTCGACTTCCTGCTGGCTCGCATGGGCGCGGAAGGGGTTTTTGATGTGGACCGCCGCACTGCTGCTGACAGAAACGGGGAAGGTCTGCTTCAGTTCACCGGTACGGGTGGCGCCGCTTTCGCGGTATTCATAGGTGACTGCAGCGGTGACGGTAAAAGCGTTGAGTGTTGTGTCGGCAGAGGAGAAGAAGGCGATGAAGCCCTCCTTGCTGCCGCCTTTGACATGACCTTTCAGGCCGTCGACCTGAAGAAGCTGTACCCCTTCGTCACATTCGAGCGTTATGCGAAGATTGTCCGCGGTCTGCAGGTTGGGACCGTTTTCGATAAACAGAGGAAGGGTGAACCGTCCGTCGGCAGTGGGGCTGACTGTGCCGTCTGCGGTGAATGAAAGGCTGGGACGGCTTTCGTCGTAGATCTTCTCCAGCTGACGGGAAGCGGTCTGGGAAGCGAGTTTTACCGCACCGAGAAGGGTCTCATGGGCAAAAGCGGTGGAAACACCTTCAATGCGGGAGGAAAGGCTCTGGCAAAGGTCACCGATCGAACGGAGCGTCTGTTCACGCAGGTCAAATTCCGACAGGGCGGTAAAGCGCTCAAACAGATCCAGTACCCGCAGGAATTCGCTGAGGGTCTGGCAATCGGATTCGTCGGGAAGCATGGCAGTCTGTTCCTGCGCAATGATGCCTTTCAGGCTGTCAATGCGGGCAGAACTGAGAAAGTCCAGCCGCGAGGTAGAAAATTCGCTGCAGAAGGCACGGTAGTCTTTCAGCCACTGGTCGGATGCCTGATTCCACAGAGTGAAGAGGTCATCGCTGTTTTCGGCAGCAAAACCGGAAAGGTGTGCGATATCCCGCAGTACAGAAACGACTTTATCCTGCAGGGGACTCTGGAACAATGCCTTCAGAATGGTATCGCGATGGGGCGTACCGTTGTCCAGAAGGAAGAAGAGACCCCGGATGAATCCGCTTATGTCGCTGCACTCATGTTCCGAGAAAAGTCTGGTACAGCGCTCGATCTCTTCGGGACGGGCGGTGATTTCACGCAGCCGGTCACCCGAGAGGAAATAGGTCGTGATGTAGCGGCAGACAGCGTTGACCAGATCCTGGTCATGGTTGCGGGTAGTGCCGTGCTGTAAAAGCGGAACAGCCTGCAGATAACTGTAGCGGATAGCCTGTACAGGTCTGCCTTCCTGCAGCTGTGCGTCGCCAAAGCTGCACATGCCGCTTCCAAGCATGGTCTCGAAGTAGTTTTCGCTGAATTTGGCCAGACCCTTTTCCTGGAAGGCGGCACTGCCGCTTCGCTGCAGGCAGCGAAGGATCAGCTTTGCGGCTGCCAGACGGCGGTCGCTTCGCGCTTTGGGAGCAATACCGCTGATGGATTTTTCAAAGGCTTCCAGATCACGGCCTGCCTGCTGGATATCGCCGGTGAATTTGTCATTTTCGATGCTTCTGATACGGACAACACTCTGGATAGAAAGCTTGTCGAGAAGTTCTCTGACATAGCTGCTGAGGTTTTCATAAGCGGATACAGGAAGATCCTGTGCCTGTTCGCCGAGAGAGGAGGCGTCGGTGATCTGTTCCAGCTGTCCGGCGAGGATCTGCTGTGCAGCGGTATCGCCGGGATTCTGTGCAGCCAGCCGGGCAGCGATCTCACGGGCTTCATCTCTGCGGCCCATATGGTACAGACAGATGGCGCGGCCGCGGGCGATCAGATTGCGCAGACCGTCCGAAATGGCGACCTGTTCCCACCCGCTGTTGCCGACAAAGCCCCGCTCGGCCTGCATGGCAAGCGCTTCCCACTGAGCATAGGCAGCCATGGCATTTTCATGCTGTCCCATACGGGTGAGGAGCTGTGCCTTTTTGACCAGATAGTGGAGCTTGGTGTTGACCTTGAGAGGTGTGTTCAGAATGCGCTCGAACAGACTCAGAAGGAGAGGATCGTCGGATTTGGTGCGGTCATAGATGCTGATCCAGTTGTTGATGGCTTTTTCTTCCGGGAGCACCCGCTCGAAAGCTTTCATCAGAAGAATGGCATTCTCATCCTGATGAAGCTGTAAAAACAGACTGACCAGATCGCTGACGGAGGATTCCAGCCGGTCCTGAGCCCGGATAGCATCGAGATAGAAACCGACCGCTTTGGCAGGATCGCCCTTCAGCCGTTCCTGCTGAGCCAGCAGATATCGGCCGTCTCTGCTCTCACCTTCGGGCCAGGGTGAGAGACGAAGAAAAGGGTTGTTGGTGTCGGATTTGCTGTCGGCGGCATCGTCGAGCAGGGTGCTTACCTGTTCGGGGAGAGGACCGTTCAGACGGATGTTTTCGGCACAGGTACGGATACCGCGGCGGACAGCCGCAAAAAGCACACGGAAACGGTGTGCTGCGGGATCGGGAAGAAGCTCCAGACAGCGGCGCAGATCGGGGTCGCTCACATCTTCAAGATCGAAGAAAAAGTCGCTGCTGCCGTCCTGGATCATGCCGCGGCGCTGGGTGGGGAAGTATCGGCCGATGATACCCTGACGGTTCTGTTCGGCAGCTGTCTGTTCGCGGATGAGTCTCTGTTCAGCTTCAGAGAAAGGCTCCGTCATCTGAACGTCGACCGCTTTTTCTTTGCCGTTATAGACTTTGCGCAGCAGGAAGCTGACACTGAATTTCCGGGCAGCCACATCGGGGAAAATAATGCAGTAATTGCGCAGATCGGGATCGCTGATCTCGTCGATGTGGAAGTGATAGATCTGATCGCCGCAGGTGATCTTGCCGTTCTGATAGTGGGGATAGAAATGGGTGATGACACCGCTGCAGCGGGTGCTGTCATAGGGATGCTCCGGATTGGTGAAGCGAATATTGACCGCACAGGGACCGCGGTCATTGATGCCCATGTCAAAGGTTACCAGATAGGGCAGATTGGGATCGGAATCCAGCATATCGCGCAGCTTGGAGTCGGCAATGCCGTCATAGGTGAAGGGACAGTCATAGCTGTCATTCTCACTGCCGCAGGTGATCTTGCCGTTCTGATAATGGGGATAATAGCAGCTGACCGCACCGCTGCGGCGGATCACTTCATAAGGATGATCCGGGTCAGCGAGACGGATATCGGCGGCGCAGAGACCGCGGTCATTGGTACCCGCGGTGAAGGTGACTTTATAGGGACGGTTGGGCTCGGCATCCAGCAGTTCGTGCAGTCTGGTGTCGGTGATATGGCTGCGGTGGAAGAACCAGTCGGAGTTTTTGATCTTGTCGTCATCGTTCTGATCACTGCAGGTGATCTGACCGTTCTGACGCTGAGCGGAGAAACTGCTGATAATACCGCTGCGGAGGGTATCGTCATAGGGGTGTGCGGGGTCGATGAGACGGATGTTGTCGGCGCATTCGCCGCGGTTGTTGGAGCCGACGTCAAAAGTGACCAGATAAGGACGGTTGGGATCGGATTCCAGCATGCCTCTCAGCAGAGGGTCAGCGATGTGATTGAAGTGGAAGAACCAGTCGGGACGTTCCGGGCTGGCAACGCGTCCGATACGGCGCTCGGCAGTATAATTGTAAAGATATCCCTGCAGGCCGGTGGGCAGAGCGGGTCTGGAGACGGCAGCTTTCTCTTCTTCCGGTTCGCCGTCGGGGTTTTCGTCTGCCTCCAGTTTTTTCATCTGGCAGTCGACGGGATCAGGATAATGACGGTCAAAAAGCTCGGTCATGGCGTCAATGACGGTGGGCTCCGTGATATTCTCCCCTTCCGGCAGAGGAAGACCGCGATAGTTCAAAAGCCAGCAGAGGCAATCGGCCGCCAGCTGGGGGAAGCGGTCACCCTCGGTCTGCAGAAAACGACGGAATACAGAAAGGTCTCCCGCTTTGGCTGCCATTCGCAGATAGGTATAGATGATGTCGGCTTCTTTCTTCTTTTCGTCCAGCAGGTGACAGGCGGCATCTTCCGCCATCTTTTCCTCGCTGTTCAGCTTGGAAGCGGCAAAAAAGGCGCGGGCATAGGACTGTGCGGCATAGAAGCATTCTTCGGCGGTTTCCCAGTTTTCGGTGTACAGGGCCATCTCACCGATAATGCGCTGAGTCAGGGGACGGTCAGGATATTGTTCTGCCAGTTTATCGGCAGCTGCGGAGACGCGTTTGAGCGCGAGGGGATCGTTTTTGCTTTCGGCATCTGCGCGCAGGAAGCTCTGGAAGAGCGAGGAAATGCGCTCTTTTTCCATGGTATTGGGCGCAAGACGCAGCTGTTCCTTGACCAGGTCGGGGTCAAAGGCGATACGGTATTCGGCGGCACTGACCCGCTCTACAGCGAGCTGTGCAGGGGTGACGGTGGGAGCGGCTGTTTCAGCGGCAGGAGCGGGTGCGGGAACAGGAACAGGAACGGGCACAGGAGCAGGCTGTGCTGCTGCCGGGGCAGCGGGATAATAACCGTCGATGATATTGAAGCTGACAGTACGGGGAACGCCGTCTACTTCCAGGCGGACGCGGCGCTCGTTCCAGTCGAGGATCGTTCCGGTCCATTCGGCGCCGTTTTGCAGCAGAACAGTGATAAAATCACCGGGCTGATTGTCAAGAATAAAATCTTCGCGTAAATTTTCCATGAGAAACTCCTTTCTCTCTTGCAACTAAAGAGTGTACCTTTTCCGGTACGGATTCGGGTATTCTGATATGTGCATATCTAATCCTATTATAGTCGCTTTTTCGCATGACGGCAAGGATTTTATGCCGTTTTTTGCGGTTTTCGCAAATAAAAACAGCACCCCATGAAAGGGTGCTGTTCCGATGATTTTTTCAGACAGATTCGCTTCTGGAGAAGAGCTGTGCCCAGTAAGTGGTGTTGCTTTTGCTGGAAGAAGCAACGCCCATATACAGATAGTCGCCGAGAATGGCTTCCTTATGGGAGGGGGATTCCATCCAGGCTTTGACGACTGCTTCTGCAGAGTCCATACCGCTGGCGAGATTTTCGGCCGAACCGCCCAGATTGGAGATGCCGTATTCGGGCAGAACGGTATACCACTGTCTGCCGTCGGGGCGTTTGTGGACGAGTTTTTCCATCTGTGCCTGTTCTCTGGCGCGTTTTGCGGCAGCATTACAAAGCTTTGCAGAAAGCTGCAGTGACGGAAGACCCTCATCCTTTCTCAGCTCATTGACCAGCCGGAGAACCTGATAGTCGATGGTGTTGGCCACAACAGTGCTGCCGGTGCAGGCGCCGCTGGCATCAAAGGAATAGGAGATACCGTCCAGAACGACCGGCTCGGTGGTCATCGCGCCCGATTCAGTCATATAATACTGTTTTCCGCCGATGGTCCGCCATCCGGTGGCCATTTTTCCGTCGGCATCAAAGTAATACCACTGGTTATTATACGAAAACCAACCGGTACGCATATTGCCGCTGGGATTGAAATAATACCATTTTCCGCCGGTAAGGAACCAGCCGGTGCGCATATCGCCGCTTGCGTTGAGATAGTACCATGCACCGTCCACTTTCTGCCAGCCGGTCTGCATGATGCCGTTTTTATCGAAGTAATACCATGCGCCGCCCGTTCTCAGCCAGCCGGTGGTACGGGTGCCCGAAGCAGAGGTATAGATCCACTGACCGGAGGAGGTCTTGCTCCATGCAGCCGAAACCGGTGCAGCCATTGCCGAAACCGCAATTATCAGACCAAGGCAGACAGCAGTAAGTTTTTTGAGGAGATTTTTCATGTCTCAGCCTTTCTGTTATTTTATATCAGAATGAAAATGCTTATTGTTATTTTCATTTTAACATAAAGAAAGTACCTGCGTCAACCGCTGAGACAGTACAAATCCCCAAATAATCGGGTCAAAATGCTGGAAAAAAGATCCATAGCGGCTTTTTGAATGTGAAAAACTTCTATTCATCCGACAGCAGGCCATTTCAGGGATTATTTCAGCTTTAGGATTGCGAACACCGGAAAAATGTGCTACAATCACAAATGACAGCAAGTCGGGCACACGCCCGGGAAAGGAAGTTATGATGGATAACTGCGGAAAAAGAGAGTTTGCTCTTCTGGAAAAAATCGGATTCGTTCGTGTCAGCGGCTCTGAAGAAGAGAAAAAGGCTGCTGAAATGCTGGCGGAGGAAGTTCGTGCCCTTGGCGCAGAAGCTGAGCTGGAACCCTTCCCTGTCACCCACTATGAAGTCAAAAAAGTAAAATTCGAGATGCTCGAGCCCGAATACCGCGAGATCGAAGTGCTGGGATACGGTTATTCCGGTTCTACTCCCGAAGAGGGCATCACCGCTGAGTTTGCCTATGTCCAGCAGGGCAACAAGGCCGATCTGTACGGCGTAAAAGGCAAGATCGTTCTGGTAGACGGACGTGTTGCCCCCGATGTGTATGAACGTATTCTCAAAGCCGGCGCCGTCGGTTTTGTCAGCTGGTCCGGCACTGTCATCGATGACAATGCCCGTACCGATATCGATAAGAGAGAACTGCGTGAACCCCATTGGCGCCACGGCAAATGCCCCGGCGTGGTTATGCGTGCATGGGATGCCATGGAGCTTGTCAGAGCAAATCCCAAGACCGTCCGTCTGACTCTTGTTCAGGAAGAGAGCGAGCGGAACTCCCACAACGTGATCGCCACCCTTCCCGGTACCGATCTGCCAGAAGAGGAGATCTGCTTTGTTGCCCACTATGACTCTACCCCTTATTCCAACGGCGTATATGACAACGGTGCCGGTGCCGCAATCATTCTTGAGATGATGCGCCATTTCATCGAGAATCCTCCCCGCCGCAGCCTGCGCTTCCTCTGGGTCGGATCTGAGGAACGCGGCCTTCTGGGCAGCAAATATTACGTCAAAGCCCATGAGGATGAGATGGAAAAGATCCAGCTGCTGATCAATGTGGACATGGCAGGTCCCGTTCTGGGCGTCGACCGTGCTTTCATCACCGGCGATGTTTCGCTGCAGCATATGGTCGATTACCTCGGCGCAGAGGCAGGTTTCCCCATCCGCACCACACAGGACGTCTATTCCAGTGACTCCACTCCCTTTGCTGACAAGGGCGTTCCCGCCATCAGCTTTGCCCGCTTTGGTGCACAGGGTGCTGCTCCCGGTCATGACCGCAACGACCTTCTGGAGCATCTCTCTGCCGAGAGCCTGGAAAAAACCACCGGTTTCATCCGGCTCTTCTGTGACCGTATCGTCGGCAGCACCTGGTTCCCCGTACCCAGAACCATGCCCGACAACATGCTTGAAGCCATCGACAACTATCTCCATCGCTGGGATAAAAAGTAAGTTTTCCTGTATAAAAAATCCCCTTTCCATTGTCGGAAAGGGGATTTTTCTGTTTATTATCAGGAGAAATATACGAATCGTATAAAAATTACGCTTCGATGGGACCCAGATGATCCTTCTCAAGTGCAAGCGCAGCCGCACCGAAAAGACCGGCAGTGTTGCCGAGTTCTGCTGCCTTCAGCTTCACATGACGATAGCTGGGCATGATCCGGTCATAGAGCTTTTTTTCCAGCAGCCGGACAAGGGATTCCTGCTGCATGATGCCGCCGCCGAGAATGATCATGGAAGGATTGAGGGTATGAGTGAGGGTCACAAGACCCCAGACGATCTCGTCTGCCCAGGCGTCGACCAGCGCCTGTACTTCGGGGCGGTGGATCTCTTTGAAGATCGCTCTGCCGTCTGAAAGGGCGGGATCAACTTTGACAGCCTCTCTGACCAGCGCGGTCACCGAGCCGTAGCATTCATAACAGCCGCATCCGCCGCAGGTACAGGGAAGCCCGCCCGGATGAGTGACGATATGGCCCACTTCACCGGCAGAAAAACTGGAGCCGGTATAGAGCCGGCCGTTTGCGATGATGCCGCCGCCGATACCGGTACCGTAGGTCAGACAGAGAAAATCCTTCTCGCCTTTTCCGGCGCCGAAATGAGCTTCGCCCAGCGCGGCGGAGTTGACATCGTTTTCTACAGCCACAGGCACACTGAATTTATCTTCCATTCTCTGACGGACCTGCATGCCGGTATAACCGGGAATATTGTCGTTGGCAAACCGCATGAAACCGCCCAAAGAATCGACCTGACCGGCGGTAGAGATGCCGATCCGGTCAAACTCGCCCATGGAAGAGAGAATCTCTTCAGCTTTGCGCATGACGGCTTCGCCGCCTTTTTTGGCGTCAGTGGGGATCTCTTCCTGGCGGATGAGTTTTCCGCCCCGGATGATGCCGGCTTTGATGGCGGTGCCGCCGATATCCAGCGCAGCAACGGTCAGGCTCATCTCATATTCTCCACGAAGCGGCGGGTGATGTCACGGGGACGGGTGATGGCAGTGCCCACAACGGCTGCCCACACGCCGGTAGCCATGGCGGTCTTCAGCTGACAGATCTCCCAGATGCCGCCTTCGGCGATGATGGGCTTATCCAGTTCTTTGACATAGCGTTCCATCAGCTCATAGTCGGGCAGGGAACGTCCCTTGGTATAGGGAGTATAACCGGACATGGTGGTGCCGATCAGGTCAAAGCCCAGCTCTGCGGCCAGTTTGCCTTCCTCGAAGCAGGAGGTATCGGCCATGAACAGCTGATCGGGGTATTTTGCTCTGACTTCGGTGAAGAATTCGGTCAGAGTAAGGCCGCCGGGACGGGTGCGCTTGGTGGCATCCAGAGCGATGATCTCAACGCCGGTGGCGACCAGTGCGTCGATCTCTTTCATGGTAGGGGTGATATAGATCTCAGAGTCGTCATAGTCGACCTTGTGCAGACCGATGACGGGCAGATCAACGGTTTTTCTGATCTCGACGATATCTTCGGGGGAGTTGGCACGAATGCCGCATGCGCCGCCCTCTTTGGCGGCAAAAGCCATCCGGCTCATGATGTAAGAGCTGTGCAGGGGCTCACTGGCCAGTGCCTGACAGGAGACGATGAGACCGCCTTTGATTTTAGCGAGGATTTCCTGATTAGTCATATTCTCGACGACCTTTCTGGTTGGATTTCGGTATCTGTAAGAAAAGTATAACACAAATTGATGGAATATGGAATATCGAAGAAAAGAAAAAGCTCCCCGCAGGGAGCTTTTTTCAGATCCATTTATCCAGGAAACGATAGCCTTCTTCCAAAGCATCCAGAGGAGGGCGATGACCGACCGCGTGATTCAGAAGCACCAGCCGCTCTTCGCAGCCTTCATAGCCGGGTGCTTTTTTCATTATTTCGCCGCTTTCTTCGTTGTCATAGAGACCTGCCAGCAGGAACATGGGCTTTGGAGCGGCAGCCCCCAGAAGAGAAGCGTGATCGATGCCTGCAGCTTTCAGGCTGTCCACCTTTTCGCCCCAGTACCAGAGATCTTTCCAGTTGGTCTGGTCCCAGCCGATACCGAAATCGCTGGCGAGGATGACTCTGAACCGCTCATCCAGACAGCCGGAATAGAAAGCCATCTTGCCGCCGAGGGAATGTCCGGCGATGCCGAGGTGATTTTCGTCCACGCGGGGATCGGCGATAAAGGCATCGGTCAGCAGTTTTGTGTCATGAACAAGTTTTCCCACACCGGTCCAGCGGGGATGATCCTGAAGGAGTGCTTCAGCGGCATCCTGCCAGCGGGAAAAATCGCTCCGGTCTTTGTCGGAGTTCAGATAGGTCAGATGATAGGAATCGGCGGTGGCGGCAGCATATCCTCTGCGCACCAGATGGAGCAGCATTTCGATGTTTTTGAAGCCCGGCAGCTCTTCGCCGGTCTCGGGGTCAAAGCCGAGCATTGCTTCGGGATAATAAAAGGGTACCACAACACCGGCTACAGGATTTTCACAGCCTTTCGGGAAGACCATAAACACCCGCTGGAAGGTATCGGGGCCGTTTTGCTGCAGATACAGTTCACCGTCAAATTCCGGGTGATCGTATTTTTTCAGCAGGGTAAAGGAAGGCTCGAAATCATAGCCGTCCGGTTCGCCGATCAGACGGAGCCATTTCGCTTTCAGCTCGTTCATTTTTTACACCCTCTCATAAGCCAGGCGTTCGTCGCCGTTCAGCAGATGAATGATGCCTCGATAGGCAAATCCGTTTTTGGCGACGGCTTTCTGCATGGGAAAATTATCGCGGTGGGTGTCGATCCGCAGATGGCTGTCCTGTTCGGCGCACCACTGCATACAGAAAGAGGCGATCCCTTTGCGCTTGCCGTCGGAGGCGATGCGGTGGATGACGTGGTAGGGCTCATCGCTTGCCCATTCGCCGTCATAGATCACGGCATAAGTGGGGTCGGGACCGGGAGCAAAGAAGAAGGTACCGATGACTTCGCCCTCATCTTCACAGACATAACTGTGACCGGAACCAATGTCTTCGGTCAGTACTTCGGCAGAAGGATATCCGCCTGTCCACTGGTCCATATTGCCGTTGGCGCGCATAAAGCTGCGGGCTTTGTCAAAGATATCCAGCAGTCTGGGC
>JAFQND010000077.1 GCA_017396055.1 Oscillospiraceae bacterium | reverse complement strand
TCTTACCTCGCCTTTCCATCCTTACCGGGTAAACCCGGCGGTATCTTTCTGTTGCACTGTCCCTAAAGTCGCCTTCGGCTGCCGTTAGCAGCTACCCTGCCCTGTGATGCTCGGACTTTCCTCATACCGGTCGATGCCGGCCAAGTGAACAAACCTTTTGATAAAAGTGAATAAGCCTGCTGGAATATGGTCGTATTGGTTTCGAATGATGGATGATATATTCATGTCCTTTGTGAAAAGACATGTTAACAGAATAAAAACTAAAGAGAGCAGCTCCTTTTATGCCGGCGTCCGCGTCGGAGGAATACCGCTTCAGGATCTTTTTCGCCAGCGCCTCCACATCGGCCTCGCTGACCTCGACACCCTTGGTCAGCTTGAAGCCTTCCCGCAGATGGGCATTGGCCTTCTTCAGCCGCTCGTTCTCGCGGATCAGACGGCCGCGCTCTCTGACTTCGGGGGTCAGCTGATATCGGTCGTCATCGTCGAAGTGCCATTCGCGCTGTCGGGGAGTTCTTTCAGCTGCGACAGAACTTTCGCCGCGTACGCTTCTTTCTCCTCCTGCGACATATTCCGCATAGGCCTCGCTATCTCCAATACGGAAGACTCCGACATACCCCTCTCGATAAAAGTCTTCAATAGTTTCTCTCGCTGTGTCGTATCGCCAAGCATTCTGCTCGCCATAAATCACAATCTCCTTTGCACTTCGCATCGATGTGTCGTTATCGTCATCGAACGTGAACACCATGTTCACTGTGGGATTATCCCAGTCTCCGTCAGTGAACAGCAGGCAGTCATCCAGTTCGATGATATATCCGCCGTCTCTTGTTCTGGGCGCGTCATACTTGTGCTTTTTGATATCCGCCAGCATGCCGTAAAAGCGCTCACAGTCCGTTTCGCGGATGATCCCGTCTTTCACTGCCCAGTACACACCCATCTCCGGCTTCTTCCAGCTCAGCTGATATCTCGTGTGGAACTCGCCCACAAGGGACCTCTGCGGTTTCTCGCCGGTTTTCAGGTATGTACGGATATCCGAAATTACTCTCTCCGGGTCCACTCTGCCTTCAAACAGGATCGAATCCGCATTATTTCCTCTGGCATCGGTGAAATCTGCCGTAAATCCTGATTTACCCATTCGGCTTACATAACGGCGGATGGCCTCCTCCTGCTGTTCAGTAAGCTGCACGCCTGTCATGATATCAATACCGGAGTGCTCCGGTACCATCCGTACGCTACCCTCCGCCATGAAGGCGACCAGCGCCTCTGCCCGCTGCACATCCTCGAACACGCTTTCAATGGCCCGATGATCCGTGCCTCTCCGGTCAGATCTGTCTCCGCCGAAATCCAGCATCCTGCCGTCCGGCAGAAGATATCCGGCTTTACGGAAGTCATCGGTCACGCCGAATACCTCTGCCGCTTTTTCCTGCCTTGCTTTTGCCTCAGCGGTGCCTGCACGATGCTCCGCTCTGGATTTAGTTCGGACTGCTTCCGCTTTCTCCCGCTCTGCTCTGATCAACGCGTCGCGTTCATCATAAAGCTCGCTGCTCTCCTGCCGGAGATCTGCAAGCTTCCTGCGCACATCGGCCATTTCCTGCAGCACGGGATGCGCTTTCAGATCTTCTTCGGAAAACTTGCCGAAAATTCCCCGCTTCTCACCCTTCGAAAGCTTTTCTTCGCGAAAAGCGCTGAATGCCGTGCTTTCCTTCAGCTCCCTCAGTCGGTCTCTTTCCTGCCGGATCTCTTCGGAAAGTTCGTCCATCCGGGCGTCGATCTCTGCCCGACGGTCATCGCCCTTCTTGGCATGATCCAGCTGATACCGTACCTTTCCCCTCTGCTGCTGGCGATCCTTGAAGGCTGCATACATTTCGAGCATGGCCTCGTTGACGTGCGGAATATCTTTTTCAAAATCACAGATCAACTGCCACGCCTTACTGCCCTCAGCCTGCAGCATTGCCTCACCGCAGTAAAATGCGGGAAACTCTTCTTCAATTTGTTCGAGGGAAGAATACCCTGCTTCAGCCAACCTCACAACAAATTCCCGGAAACTGTCATTGTATTCTGCGTTTCCGAGCAGCACCTTGCAGAATCTTTGCCTCAGATCACTGTCTGCGTCCTTCATGTAATGATACATTTCATGATAGCTTGCAGCTTTCGCTTCGGTTCCACCCTTCTCTTGAAGCAGTACAATTTTCCTACCAGGTAAATGAACCGCTACGCCCACGACGTTTTTCTGGTTTCGCTCAACGGTACGCCCCTGAGCATTTGTATAGGCAGCACTGAAAACATCATGTTTAACACCGTAATCCCTCAGAATCTGTGCCGCCTCATATACTTCTTCGTCAATATCTTCTCTTACAGACCGAACATAGACCGTTACCCCTCCGCCCTTCATCTGCAGCAGATTGAGCCTTTTGGCTACACGGTTCCTATGATCGTAATGAAGATTTAAGAATTCTCCTCTTTCTTGCTCGAGGCCTTGACGTCTGAGGGTTTCCAGTCTTCTTCTGTCCACCCCAGCGGCGAGCAATGCTTCGCGAGCGTTTCTTCTAAACTCCTCGGTTTCCCGGTCTTCACCGGTTCTAACGGAAGGCCCAGTTTTATCCGCAGCTCCCGTTCCCGATCCGTCATCTTGTACTTCATCCTTTTTGCCTCCTTCCAGCGCAAACTCACTGCGCATCGCCTTGTCCACATAGACCGGCGTCTCTCTGATCCGCTTGCGCATCTCCGCAGTCTCTTCCCACAGGCTCCGGTCAAGTTCCCGGCTATCCTCCAGCACCTTGCCGGCGGCGGCGCTCAGCACCTCGTTCACCGTCTCCCAGCCCGGCTCCGCGTCATTGCCGATGTACCGGTACACCTTTCTCAGCGCTTCCGCCAGCATGCCGGCGTCCGCGTCGGAGGAATACCGCTTCAGGATCTTTTTCGC
>JAFQND010000076.1 GCA_017396055.1 Oscillospiraceae bacterium | reverse complement strand
TTCAGAGCGGCGATCTTGCCGGCATAGGTGGGGAGATTATCCTTGGTAGCAAAGTTGCGCTGGCACTCGGGAATGGTGTTGTCCAGCTTGCCGAAGAAGGCGTCCTTCATAGCGTACTCAAAGGAAGCGGGGTTGGTGGGATCCAGGGTGTTGCCCTCGCCGTCAGCCCATTCGTCCATGTTGAAGGTGTAAACATGGTCAGCACAGACCTTCCACTTGTTCAGGAAGTAAGCAGCCCATTTGTACATGCCCATGGGGCCTACGGGCAGGATCATAGCCAGTTTGCGGCCGGCATCGCGGGTCTCTTTGATCTGCAGAGCGATCTCGTGGCCCATCAGAGTATCAAACTCGGTGATGTCGTTGCACTCAACGGGGGTGAAGTCAGCGTTCCAGAAATCTTCGCGGGCAACGCCTTTTTCACAGCAGGCGTCAATCTTTGCCATGTCCCAGCCAACAGGATAGAAACCATCCAGCAGGGAACCTTCAACAGTGCTCATAAAGTCCATAAGTCATTGACTCCTTTCAATTGATACAGCTATTTTTCGATCAGGGCAGCAGGCGCTTGGTGGTGCCCTTCAGATAGACATTGCACTGACGGAAACCTTCGGCATAGCCGGCGCCGCACTGATAACCGCGGTAACGGGAGCAGGTACGGACCATGTCGGCGAAATCGATACCGTCATGTTCTCTCATCCAGACCAGCTGGCTTGCATGGCATTCCAGCATCTTGATCTTCAGATCGATATAGTCGGTGACATCAACAAACTCGGTGGGAACAAAGTTTACACCAGCCAGAGTGTCCATATAGTAGACGGGGACCAGTTTTGCAGGGGGGCCGTCGGGAGAAGAATAACGATGCTCATAGTTGGTATAGTTGGGCAGGGTTGCGGTGAAGCATGCGTCAAAGACCAGACGGGAAACCGCGGTGTGGTCGGGCATATAGTCATCGGGGTTGTGGGTAATGATGAAGTCGGGCTGAGCGTAACGGATAATATCAACGATACGGTCGCGGGCTTCTTTGCCGTTATCCCAGATCATCAGGTCGTCAAAGCCGCCATAGACAACTTCGATACCGGCCAGTGCACCGGCGCTGCGGGCTTCTTCTGCACGGATCTTGGTCAGTTCATCGGGCGGGATGATAACGTGGCCCAGGTTGCCGGAGGAAGCGTGGCAGACAACGACTCTGTCGCCGCGGGCGATACATTTAGCCAGAGTACCGGAACAGGCGATCTCAATGTCATCGGGATGGCATCCAATTGCAAGTACATTCATAAATCAAAATCCTCGCTTTCTTGGTGAGTTTAACTAAAGTATACTTGACATCAAAAAAAATTTCATTTATAATCAGCCTAAAGACCTATAAAAAAAGACCATGTTTTTAAACTTTTTTTGTAATTATCCTTTTTTGGTGGTGAGAAGATGCATCAGCCGGTAGGTATTCCCCTTTCCAGAGAGATCCGCGTGACCGGACTGGTCAGCGCATTTCATACCCATTTTGCAGCCGACTTCCGCTATGAAGGCGAAAAACACGACGGCTGGGAATTCGTTTATGTAGAATCGGGCCGTATCCGCGCCACGGCGGACGACAACGTCTATATCCTCAAAAGCGGTGAGATGGTCTGTCACAAACCCCAGGAATTTCATTCGATCCAGCCCTATCACGGTCCGGCAGACGTGATCATCTTCTGTTTTGACTGTGCCGGCGAAAAGATGAGATATTTCAACAACAAGATCCTTTTTATCAACCAGCGGCAGAAACAGTATCTGAACGATATCGCCATCGGCGCAGGTGAAGTTTTCTCTCCGAAAGATCCTTTGAAGATCGGTCAGGACGGTCACATGGACCGCTCGCCCGACACCACTCCCCTTCAGGAACAGTTTCTGAAAAACACCATCGAACTGCTGATCCTTTCGCTGCTCAGCGCCGACAGTACCGAGCGGCAGAAGCGCGTCGAATCCTACGCCCTTCATCTGCAGCGAAAATCCCTGACCTCCGATATCCTCGCCTATCTTCAGGAGAACCTCAACGGCAAAGTACTGCTTACCGATATCTCCAAACAGGTATCCTATTCCCCTTCCAGCATCAAGCGGATCTTCAACGAAGAAATGGGATGCAGCATTATGCATTATCTGAGCGACCTTCGGATAGAACGGGCAAAGGAACTGCTGGCAGGCAGCAAAAAGGTCACCGAGATCGCACAGGAAGTGGGCTTTGACACCGCCAACTATTTCTCGGCCGTTTTCAAAAAACGCACCGGCATGACCCCTTCCGAATACCGCGAATCCATCGGTGTGACCGTGGAAGAATAACCGAAAAGATCCCCCTCTTTTCAGAGGGGGATCTTTTTTATCCGATCACTTTTTTCAGTTTGAACTGTGCTTCAAAACGGTCTTCGCCGCCTTCGACGCCTACCACATGAAAACCGCATTTGTTGATGTAGAAGCAGTGGTTCCGGTAGGAAACAGCAGGAGTTTCGGTACACCATGTCTTCACCGCAGGATAGGTGTGTTCGGCAAAACGCCAGGCAGTGCTGCCGTAACCTCTGCCGATCAGATCGCTGTCAATAAACAGACATCCCAGATATCCAAACGCCTTATCCTCATGCACAAAAAGGATCATGCAGCCGATGGCTCTGCCCTCCAGGCTGATTTTATAGGCCGTCGCGTCCGGCGCAAACCCCCATTTTTCCAGAAAGCTGCCGTCGTCATAGCCATCGGGACCTCCCTCCGGCCTGTCAAAGAAGAGACGGGAATCATCATCGAACGCCCGCTTCATCACCGGCGTCAGAACAGAGACATCTTCTCTTTTCAGCAGAGAAAACTCAAGACCATCAAAAAACATACTTTTCTCCTTATTCATGCAGTTCCAGCGGCAGACCGTCGGGATCCTTGAAGAAAGTCATCCTTCCCCCGCCAATGGGGTCGGAACGGATCGGTTCCACTTCGATGCCCTTTGCCTCCAGCTCTTTTGCGGCAGCTTCCACATCGGCGACGCGGAATGCCAGATGACGGAGACCCAGAGCCTCCGGATAATTGGGTCTGGGGGGATTGTTTTTGCCGGAAAAGATCTCCAGCTCGATATCACCGGCCTTCAGGTCCAGTTTCCAGTCATCCCGCTCGGGACGGTAGGTCTCTCTGAGAATAGGCAGGCCCAGCTTCTCCACATAAAAGCGGCGGGAAACGGCATAGTCGCTGACGATGATGGCCACATGATGAATCATATTCAGTTCCATAGCATTACTCCGGGATCTTGCAGACATTGACCCATCCGATGGGTGCTGCGTATTTTTCCAGCTCGGGAATGGTCAGTTCGATGGCGCTGTTGGAGCTGCCGCAGGCAGGATAGACCGTCTCGAACCGCT
>JAFQND010000075.1 GCA_017396055.1 Oscillospiraceae bacterium | reverse complement strand
TCCTCGTCCAGGATGGTCCGGGCTAGCAGCTCGGCTGTGAACAGCGGCTCCTCGATCTTCTCGTCCTCATTGACGATGCAGATGCCGTTCCCGTTATCGGAAAAGTCGATTACCGTGACACCCGTATGGCACATATCAAAATGGGTGCAGAACTGAGGATAGGGGATATCAAGCACGCAGGATAAAAAGGCAAGGCCGAAGCCCTGATGGGCAAAGAGAGCCACCCGGTCGTCGTTGGGTGCGACTGCTTTATAGGTACCAGTGCCGGGGATATGCTCATAACCCAGTGAGGCGAAGAACTCGTCCGACTCTTTTCTGCAGCGTTCAATGCCCTTTTTGAATTCATACTGTGCAAAAGCAGGATGGTCATACCAGTTATTGCCCAGAGCCAATACTTCGGGATCAATAAACATCTTTCTGATCTCGGGGTGATAGAAGATCCAGGTGTTGCCGCTGCCGTCCGCTCTCGGCGCAGAGAGATATTCCCACGCGCGGTTTTCGTGGGCGAAATCCACCTCGGTTTTTTCGATCTTCATGATCTCACAGGTAGGATCGGAAGTCATAGAGGCTCTTGTGGAAGAAGAGGCAAAGACCTTATCGATACCGTAAAGACAGAGCCGCTTGGCCACTGCTTCAGCCTGCCGTTTGCCCAGGGGAGTCAGGCTGTCGGGCGTATAAATGGGATCACCGTGCCGGATGTAGAAAAAAAGCATATTAAAAACCTCCGTCTGAACACTTGATTACAGCCAAATTATAGCACAATGCACCGCCGGGCGCAAGCCAAAAAGCTTAAGCAGAAAAGACGGTCCGCTTTTACGAACCGTCTTCCATTTATTCGACTGTGACTTCGCCGTCTTCGCCGACGGTGATGGTCATGCCGTCTTTCACATAAGCAAGGAACTCTTCGCCAAGGGAATCGACGACGGGCATATTCACATCATCCAGCCAGACATCAGCCAGTACAGCGCCGGCCGCAGCCAGGGAATCGATAGGCTGGCTGAACAGCATACAGGCGGGCTTGCGGCCCATTGAGCAGGCACAGTAGAGCACCAGACCGCCGGTGGTGGAGCCGATAGTCTGAGGCAGACAAAGTGCTTTGTCCAGCATCTGTTTGCCGTACAGATCGGGGTTGTTCTGGTCGCCGCAGGTGACTTTCTTGTCACCAAACTGCAGAGCCTTCTGGAAGGAAGCCAGAGTGTTCAGACCGCCGTGAGAAACCAGTGCCTCTGCCTTGACAGTGCCGGCAGTGATGACGCGTCCTTTAAAAGTCTTCATCTTACTTGCCTCCCTTGGTGATCTGGACGAGGATCTCGTCATCGGTATAATAGCGGGCAGTAGTATAAGTCCGCAGCTTATTGGAAGAAGTGATGACCGGCATCTTGCCTGCGAGGGGGTTGTTCATGTACATCAGCGGACAGATATACGAGGTGATAACGCCGGTAGCCTTAAGACGGGCGGCATAGGGAGTCTTTTCGAACTCGTTCAGTACAGCAGGAGCGGCAGTAAAGACAGTGGGGATCTGTACTTTGGCGTTGCCGGCAGCTTTCAGACCTGCTTCTACTTTATCGGTCCAGTCTTTCAGCTGTTCCAGACTCATATGGGGGCAGCCCATAAAGCAGAGCTTGGGAGCGGCATTTTTATCTTTCCAGATGACGGGATAGCTGTCATATACTCTCTGCAGCTCAGCGTCGTCGATGACGTATACCTTTGCGTCCTCTTTGATCAGGGACTCGCCCAGCTCAACAGCCTCGGGAGTCAGGCCGGCGACATGATAAAGGCCTACAGCACCGTTGGAGGCAGTGGCAGCGCCCATATCTTTCAGGAAAGTGCAGGCGGCATCATCAAGCTCATTGCCCAGCCACTGATCCAATCCTTTGATATAGGGAACTTCTTCCAAGACTTTCATGCCGATCGCGGAACCCAGAAGCTGTGCCTCGGGCTTTTTGGTGGTCTTGATCTCGACGATCCAATCGGCTTTTCGGCCTTCATCGGTCAGGAAACCGAATTTGGGTACATATCCTACGATCGAACCCATCAGGTCGATAATACCGCTGTTGCGGTTGCAGCGGGCACCCAGTACCGAGTTGGCATAGACGACGGCAGAAGACTCCGCCCAGGAAAGGATCTCGCCCTTCTGGGGACGATTGTCCATCTCCTCCATATAACAGGTGCAGGAAAAAGCATCCTCATCCATCAGGCCAAGCTTTTTCAGCTGACCCTCATAGAAGTCCTGTTTAGAGTACATGAAATGATTGAAGATAAAGTTCTGCAGAAAATTGGAGGGAACATTTTTGTCCAGAGGACGGGGGTCTGCGGAGAAGGTCTGTTTGGAAACAGCACCTGCTTCGATCAGCTGATCCATCAGGGCGTAAACGGGTCCCAGTGCCTTCAGACCGAAGGAGGTGACCAGATGATTGTGCTTTCCGGTGACGGGAACCATTTCTTCTGCGCCGAAGATCTCACCATAACGGACAAGAGTCTTCATGACTTTTGCCATGACTTCGCCTTCGCCGCCATCCAGAATTTTCTGCTGCGCTTCAGTAAGTCTCACGAAAAATTACTCCTTTCATCAAAGCTTCATGGCGACGTCCCAGGCCTGCCAGATAACAGTGCGCAGGTTGCCTACCTTGGCGGCATCGCCCACCAGATGGATATTTCTGCCCTTGGGAACCAGAGGAGCGGACTTATAGCCGGTAGAGAGAACAACGCTGTCAGCGGGGATGACAAAGCTCTTGCCGTCCTTATCGGTGACGGTAACACCACTCTCATCGATGGAAAAAAGACGGGTCTCGAGATAAACGGGCACACAGTTGGTCTTGAAGAAGTCTCTCAGATAGCTGGAGTTTGCAAGACATACGCCGGTGACGGCTACAAGGTCATTTTTCATCTCGACGATAACCGGCTTTTTGCCCTGAAGATACAGCTCATAAGCGATCTCACAGCCGGTCAGACCGCCGCCCACGATGACGACGTTTTCGCCCACTTCCTTCTTGCCCAGCAGGAAATCAACAGCCTCGATGCCCTTTTCGGCGCCCTTGACGGGGAGACGATTGGCAACAGAACCGGTG
>JAFQND010000074.1 GCA_017396055.1 Oscillospiraceae bacterium | reverse complement strand
GCTACGGCTATCTCATCGCCCTGAGAGAAGCAGGCGACGAGAACGTCTTTGACGCAGGTCTGCCCGAGGGAACAAAGCTTCGCGTTCTTGCTTCCTCCGACGGTGTCACCGCCGTCGGCAATACCGTCACCCTGCCTGAACAGTATGGCTGGGCATTCTGTATGTACGAAAAATGAGACTAGCGTTTCGCAAGAATGGCATCCGCTCAGACTAAGCCCGGAGGGCGTGTCTGCGGCGCGGTCGTCAGCTTGACCGCGAGACATTCTTGAAAGCTAAGCCTTGCGAAGCAAGGCGTGCAGGGGCAGCGCCCTGGCGTGGTTTGGAGCGGAGCTCCAACATCAGATAATCAGTTCCCGCCGCGTGATGCGGCGGGAGAGTCTGGTCCCATCCTTCCGGATGGGACTTTTTGCATATATTGTTGGAACTTCGTCCCAAACCCGACCAAAGCTCCGCTCTGGACTCGCTTAAGCCCCTTTTTGGAAAAAGGGGCTTAAGAATCTCCAAAAACTTTTGCTGCAGAAGATCAACTGACAACTGAAAAAGCCGGACCCCGAAAGGTCCGGCTTTTTTCTTATTCACAGAGGCTGCAGCTTACGCTGTGCTTGACGCGGTCTTCCACTTCGGCGCGCTTGGCGTCGTTGAAGCGGTCAACGGTGCCCACCAGATAACCGGTGATGCGGCGGATACGCTCGAAATGAACAGGCTCCAGTTTATAGGACAGATCCACATATTCTCCGTCCAGTTTGATGTCGATGCTTTCGAAATTACGGCCGGGATGGGATTTTTTCAGGTGGTCAACATACAGGCCGATCTCTTTTTCGGACAGGCTGCCGCCGGTGACGGTGATGCGTGTATTCATGCAGATACTTCCTTTCATATTGTTGCTGTCAAAAGGGGGAGTGGTTCAAATATACCATATATAGTGTTCTATGTCAATAGTCTGCACAAAATATTTTATTAGAAAAGTTGTCATACATGATAAGGAGATGTTTGACATAATACAACTCTTCGGTTATAATAGAAACAATGATCAATTTATCTGAAAGGAACGATCTTATGCTTAAAAATCAGCTCGCCGAATATTTTGCCATCCATCGTCAGGACATGATCGATGACATCTCTGCCCTTATCGCCATTCAGAGCGACCGTCAGGACCCTCTGCCCGGAAAACCTTATGGTGAAGGTCCCGCCGCCTGTCTGGACAAGGCACTGGCCATCGCTTCCCGTATGGGATTCGCCACCAAAAACTATGATTATTATGTCGGTGCTGTGGACTTCTCCGATGCCGAGACCGAACTGGATATCCTCGCCCATCTGGACGTTGTTCCCGTCGGCGACGGCTGGACCGTCACCGAGCCCTTCACCCCCAAACTGGTGGGTACTAAATTGTACGGCCGCGGCTCCAACGACGACAAGGGCCCCGCAGTTGCCGCTCTCTATGCCATGAAGGCACTGAAAGATCTGGGCGTCGAGCTGAAAAAGAACGTCCGTCTCATTGTCGGATGCGACGAGGAATGCGGCAGCTCTGACATCGCGCACTATTATGCCATTGAGAAGGAAGCTCCCTGCACCTTCTCGCCCGACGCCGAATTCCCGGTCATCAACACCGAAAAGGGCGCTTTCCAGGGCAGATACAGCGCCTCCTTCGCCGAAGACAAGGCTCTGCCCCGCATCGTCAGCGTCGACGCCGGCACCAAGATCAACATCGTCCCCGATAAATGCATCTCTGTCATCGAGGGCATGACCGCTGCTGAGCTCGCCTCTTATCTGGAAGAAGCTGCAGCCGCCACCGGTGCTGCCTTTACCGCCGCCGAAAAGGACGGCCTTGTGGAGATCACCTGCAAGGGCTACAGCGCCCATGCCTCCACCCCTGACCGCGGCAACAATGCTATCACCGCATCTCTGACCCTGCTCAGCATGCTGCCCATCGCCGACAGCGAAGGCTACCGCGCTCTGCTGGCCATGGATCGCCTCTTCCCCCACGGTGACTGGTACGGCGAAGCTGCCGGCATCGCCATGTGCGACGAGATCTCCGGCAAGCTGACCAACACCCTCGATATCTTCCATTATACCCTCACTTCGCTGGAAGGCGCCACCGACTGCCGCGCCAGCCTCTGCGCCACCGATGAGAATCTGACCGACGTCATCCGCAAAAATACCGAAGATCTCGGTCTGACCCTGGATCCCGCTTGTGCGCTGCGCGAGCCCCATCATGTCCCCGCAGAGAGCCCCTTTGTTCAGACCCTTCTGAAAGTATATGAGCAGTACACCGGCAAAAAGGGTGAGCCCATCGCCATCGGCGGCGGCACCTATGCCCACCATCTGAAGAACGGCGTTGCCTTCGGCTGCACCTTCCCCTGGTCCGAAGACAACCACATGCACGGCGACAACGAGTTTGTCGAGATGGATGAGCTGCTGCTCTGTGCTCAGATGTTCGCCCAGGTCATCGCCGATATCTGCGGCTGAGAGGGAAGATCGTGAAAAAAGGACAGAGCCTTGCCGAGCGTACCGCGGATAAGATCCTCTCGATGCTCGGCACCGATAAAAAATTCGCTCCCGGTGACAAGATCCCCAACGAGAACGATCTGGCGGCTGCTTTGTCGGTCAGCCGGACCACGCTGCGCGAGGCGATCCGTATCCTCGCCGCACACCATGTGCTGGAGATCCGCCGGGGCAGAGGCACCTTCGTCCGTGAGGATTTCAATCCCGCCGAACAGCTGGGACTGGAGCAGCTTTCGGCTTCGCCGGTGGATGTCCGCGATCTGTTCGAGGTGCGGCTCATCTTTGAGCCCCAGGCAGCTTATTATGCCGCCATGCGTGCCACTGACGAAGAACTGGAGCAGATCCTTTATTACGGCAAACTGGACGAAGAGCTGATGCTTTCGGGTGGTTACCGCAGCGACGCCGAACGGGATTTCCACAATGCCATTTCGATGGCGACTCACAACGCTTTTCTCAAAGAGCTGGTGCCGATGATGCAGGACGCCATCTCCAAAGCGGTCGAGATGACCGACCAGCTGCCGGGATTGGTAAGGCTGACCGTCGAAGACCATCGCCGCATCATGGAGTTTTTGGAGAAGCGCAATCCCGAGGGTGCCCGCACTGCCATGCAGCTGCATATGATCCACGCGATGGAAGAACTCAAGCTTGATTGAATCAGAACCGGCTTTCCGTGAGGGAAGGCCGGTTTTTTCTTTCGTGTTTTTCCCGGAAAAACCACTTGCCAAGAAATCGTCTTCAACTTTGTGCAAATGTAAATAACTTGTTGCAGTTACATAAAATTTTCTGAATTTACTGGATTTTTTAGGCAACTTATGCTATACTGAAGCCAAGGAGGATCAAAAGATCCCCTCGGAATGGCCTTCAGGGCCGTCAGGCCGGAAGGAAATTCCCCCAAGGAATGGAGGCATGACTATGAACACAGCATTCATCGCAAGAAAGATCACCCTGAGCGATTCCTTCAAGGAAAAAGCGGAACAGAGACTCAAAAAGCTGGATCGCTTCTTTGACGACCCCCGTGTACAGGTGGTCGTTTCAACCCAGAAGGAGACCGCTACGGTCGAACTGACGCTGTGGGCAGACGGCATGATCTACCGCGCCGAAAAGCAGGATACCGACAAGCTGGAAGCGCTGGATGATGCTCTGGACACGCTGATCCGCCGGATCCGCAAAAACAAGACCAAACTGCAAAAGAAGGTAAAAGCCTCTGCCTTCGAGGTACCCGAGGATACGTATGAGGAAGATCCTCTCGACGTTATCCGCACCAAAGAGGTCGAGCTCAGACCCATGACCGCCGAAGAGGCGATCCTGCAGATGAACCTTCTTGGTCACAGCTTCTTTGTCTATGAAGATGCCGCTACCGGCGCAGTCAATGTGGTCTATCGCCGTTCGGAGGATGGCTACGGCCTGATCGTTCCGAAAAAATAAGCGGAGCCCTCTGTACCGGAGGGGAAAAATGTGATATAATAAGGCTGCCGCCGAAAGCGGCGGCCTTTTCATTTGCCAATACTCCCGTTGAAAGGAAGAATATATGAAATACAGATTGATCGCCCCCTGTCTCTTTGGCCTGGAGGGTATTCTCGCCGGCGAAGTCAAACGGATGGGCGGCGAAGATGTCGTCACCACCAACGGACGGGTGGAATTTTCCGGCGATGACCATATTCTCTGCCGCGCGAACCTCTGTCTGCGCACCGCAGAGCGGGTGCTCATCAAGCTGGGCGAGTTTGAAGCCCGCACCTTCACCGAACTGTTTGACAATGTCCGCGCTCTGCCCTTTGAACAGTTTATCGGCAAACAGGACGCTTTTCCCGTCAAGGGTCACTCCATCAAATCGGCGCTCTATTCCATTCCCGACTGTCAGAAAATCATCAAAAAGGCTGCGGTCGAGCGGCTGCATGAGAAATACGGTCTTGCCTGGTTTGAAGAGACCGGTCCCATCCATCAGATCCAGTTCTCGATCATGTGGGATAAAGTCACCGTCATGCTGGACACGTCCGGCGCCGGCCTGCACAAAAGAGGCTACCGCCGCAATTCCAACGACGCTCCCATCAAGGAGACGCTGGCCGCCGGCATGATCGATGTGGCCATCGTCAAGCACGACACTGAGTTTTACGATCCCTGCTGCGGCTCCGGCACCCTGCTGATCGAAGCCGCCATGAAGGCCATGAATATTCCCGCCGGTCTTGGCCGGACTTTCGCCGCCCAGAAATGGGGCTGCATCCCCGAGGCTGCCTGGAGAGAAGAACGTGCAAGAGGCCTTGACCTCATCCGCAGAGACGCCGCCTTTGTCGCTTACGGCGGTGACATCGACCCCAGAGCAGTTGATCTGACCCTTGAAAATGCCCGCAAAGCCGGCGTTTCCCGTCATGTCCATGTCCGCGTCCGCGACGTGGCAGAGTTCCTGCCGTCGGACAATCCTGCCGTGCTGGTGACCAACCCGCCTTACGGCGAACGTCTGCTGGACCAGGAGGATGCGAGAAAGATCATCGCCACCATGGGCAAGGTCTTTACCCGTTCCAAGACCCGTTATCTGATCATCTCTCCCGACGAGGAGTTCGAGCGGGTATTCGGCCGCCGTGCAGACAAGCGCCGCAAGCTCTATAACGGCATGCTCAAGTGCAATCTGTACACCTATGATTCGGTCAAGCCGAAGAGATAAATCATTTGTAGGGGACGGGTCTTAGACACGACCTTCGGCCTTAGTCTCCGTCCCGCAGTTAATCGCTGCGTTTCGTATGAATCGCGGGCGGGGTGACCCCGCCCCTACAGTTCTTCAGCGGAAACGCTTCCGTAATTAATCATCTATCCCGTATTTTTTATCAAGGAGGATTTTTCCATGAACAAGATCAAAATCAATACCCCCAATGCCCCCGCCGCCATCGGTCCTTATTCCCAGGCTGTTCTGGCAGGCGACACCCTGTATATCTCCGGTCAGATCCCGCTGGATCCCGCTACCGGCGAGATCGTCGGCGACTCCATCGAGGAGCAGACCGAGCAGGTGTTCAAAAACCTCGGCGCCATCCTCGCCGAAGCCGGCATGACCTTCGACAACGTGGTCAAAGCCACCGTTCTGCTGTTCAATATCTCTGACTTTGCTGCTGTCAACGCCATCTACGGTCAGTATTTCACCGGTGACATCCTGCCTGCCCGTGCAGCTTATGCTGTCGATGCACTGCCCAGAGGCGTCAAGGTCGAGATCGAGATGATCGCTGTAAAATAAGCTTTTTTCAAGGGGCAGGTCTGCGGATCTGCCCTTTTTTCTCTGAAAGGAGGGTCTTCTGTGAAGCTTTCCCCGATTTTTGCTTCGCACATGGTCTTTGCGGCAGGAAAACCCGTCCGCGTCTTCGGCACCGGAAAGGGCAAAGTGACCGTTTCTCTCGCGGGAGTAAGCCGCTCTGCTGTTTCCGAAGGGGAGGAGTGGCTGGTCGAGCTGCCCCCGATGGATCACGGCGGACCTTATCTGCTGACAGTCGCCATGAACGAAGAAACTGTTGTCTTTGAAGATGTCCATATCGGTGAGGTCATTCTCTTTGCCGGTCAGTCCAACATGCAGTTTAAGCTGAGGGAATCCCCTGTGCCGGCCGAAAAATGGCAGAGCGAACCCCGCCTGAGGCTCTTCTCCACCGAGAGATCTGACCACCGTCCCGAAAAACAGGATACCTTCCAACCCGCCGACGGCTGGGTATCCTGCACCGCAGAAAATGCCGGAAACTGGTCGGCGATCGCCTATCAGACAGGTCTGATGCTGACCGCCCGGAAGGACGTTGCCGTGGGCGCCATCGCCTGTTATCAGGGCGCATCGGTCATTGAGACCTGGGTCCCCGCCGGAACTTTCGAAGCAAACGGCATTTCGCTTTCGCCGGAGGAAAAACATCCCGACCACTTCCACGAGGATTTCGGCAGATGGAACGGCGACGGTTTTCTCTATGAAAAGATGTTCTCTCAGGTCAGACCTTTTTCGGTGAACGCGGTGGCCTGGTATCAGGGCGAGAGCGACACCACCACCGGTGAGGGAGAAGTCTATGCCGACGAGCTCTGTCTGCTGATCGACCGGTGGAGAGCGGACCTGATGGATGAAAAACTGCCCTTTGTTGTGGTCCAGATCGCCGATTACGATCCCCGCCCCGATGAAGGCTGGAAACTGGTCCAGCAGGCTCAGCTGAAAGTCAGAGAAATGCGCCCCGCCGTCAGAACTGTCGTCAGCGCAGACGTCTGTGAGTCGGACGATATCCATCCCCCCACAAAAGAGCTCCTCGCCCTGCGGATCGCAGGCGCGCTGAGCGAGCTCACCGCAATGGATACTCCCTTTGCCGAAAAGGGAAAGACCGCTCTCAAGCGGCTGCATGCAGGCGATATGAAAACGCTGACCCGCTGGCTTACCGATGACCGGGTCACCCGCTGGGTCTGGGCGGAAGGCGTGCCGTGGGACCTTGAAAAGGTGACCGAAGAATTTTCCGATATGCTCGACCCCGCACAGCCCCAGACCGCTGCCATCGTCCTCCATGAGGGAAAAGAGATCGGTTATCTGCAGTTTTATCCCCTCGAACCGGACGCCTATAAGATCGGCGCCGATACCTTTGCCGAGCTGAAGGGCGGCTATGGCACCGATTTCTTCATCGGTGTTCCCGAGCTCTGGGAAAAGGGCATCGGTTCTGAGGTGATCGCGCTGCTTGCGGAATATCTTCGCGGACAGGGAGTGCCGCTTCTCACCGCCGACCCCGCCATGGACAATCCCCGTTCGCTGCACTTCTGGCAGAAAAACGGCTTTGCGCCCCTCTGTGAAGTGGAGGATTACGACGCCCCCGAAAAGACAGGTCTTCTCTGTGTGAAAAGGCTGTAAAAAAGAGAGACGCTTTTGAGGCGTCTCTCTTTTCGCTCAATTCAGAAGATAATCCTGCAGACTGTCGTACAGGATCGTATAGCAGACAGCATAGTCTTCTTTCCCCAGAAGGTAGGGCTCCATCGACTGCTGGATGATCTTGCCCATGACTGGGTTGGGAATGACCGCTCCGGTCAGGTAATCGGGAATGCTTTTCAGAGTCTCCGCATTGGCTTCTGTGAGGGGAGAAACGGGATTTTTCGGTCCCATGCCCTTTTGTTTTGAAAGCTGTTCGACCATGGCATTATAAGCATCTTTTCCGGCGGGAGCATAAGGCACATTCTGATCGTATTTGTTGAAATTTGTGTCTGCCTGCCATGTCTGCAGATGTTCCAGAAGCCGGAACGCCTTTTCCGGATGCTCGGTTTGTGCTCCCACGGCGGCATACCGGATCACCTGAGCAGTGATGCCATCGTCAGCGCTTTTGAAGACTGAAAATGCCATCTCTTTTCCCAGAAGATCGGGATAGATGCTCTGGTAGTAGCGCACGTTGTGCATGAACGGATAGTTTTCAAGAAGGAAAGAGAAATGACTTGCCGCTCCGGCAAAGTTGTTGCTGTACTTGGTTCCGATTTTTCCGACCTTCTCCATATTGTCATAGAAGAGTTTGACAAAATCAGCCACTTCGCGTACTTCTTCCGGATCAGCAGTGACAGAGATGCCGTCGGTCAGGGAGATACCACTGATCTCCAGCATGAAATTCATCGCGTCAGTCCGACCGAACTGCAAACTGAACGGACTGTAGTCGGCAGAGTTTTCCAGCCGTTCGGATTCGTCATACAAAACGGCATACAGATCTGTCGTATCGTATGCGTACTCGTCGATCAGATTCTGGGCAGTATACGCCTGCAGGATATTCCAGTCCAAAGGCTCATAATATCGTTCACCGTCAACGATGCCGCATTCCGAAAAGGCCGGGATCAGTGTGCCGTCTGCCATTCCCAGCGGATAAAGAGCGCCGCTCCGGGCCAGCTTCAGCGGATCGACACCACTTTGCAGGCTGTTGAAGATCACCACATCGGGAAAATCGGATTCTGCAGCATTCAGCTGTGCCTCCAGCTGGCTCGGGGAAGGAAAGGTTTCGATATTCAGCGTGACTGTTTCATCCGAATAGCTTTCCAGAGCAGCACAGTACGGATCGTTTTCAGTCAGATAAACAGTCAGCTCAGCTTTCTGTCTGCCGCATCCGCTCAGCAAAAGAGCTGCCGCCGCAATGATGAACAGTTTATGTTTCATAATATCCCTCCAAATTTAGTTATCTGTAATTATTGTATCATATAATCCGGGGGGATAAAGCTTAATTTTTGCTGATATTGTCTTAATTTTTGCAAACACAAAAGCTCCGCGGGTTTTCCGCGGAGCTTTTTTTGGCATCAGAAACCGATGCGGGATTTTTTCTTTTCCTGCATCTGCTGGAATTCGCGGTCGGCGGCTGCCTTGTCGAAGTCGCAGGCACACAGGACAAAGGGTGCGTTGGGATCGATCTGACGGCGGACAGATGCCTTGCCCCAGGTGCGCTCGAACAGGTTGCGGGCATAGCGGGCGTTGGCAAATTCCTTGCTCTCCAGAAGGCTGTCGGGCAGGTTGTCAAAGTAAGTACGGACGGCTTCCTCCAGCTCGGGCTCATACTGGAAACGGTTCTTCACCATGGACATGAAGATGTCGGCCAGATTTTCGCGGGTATAGTTGGGGAAGTGGATGGTATAGGGCATGCGGCTGGAGAGGCCCGCGTTGGCGGCGAGAAGGGTGTCCATATCGTCTGGATAGCCCGCCATGATGACCATGAAGTCGTGGCGGTGGTTCTCCATCTGGGCAATCAGGGTGTCGATGGCTTCACGACCGTAGTCGTTGGAGTCGGCGTTGCCGCGATAGAGGGAGTAGGCCTCATCGATGAACAGCACCGAGCCGTAGGCGTCGCGGCACATGGCAGCGGTCTTGGGAGCGGTCTCCCCCACATAGCGGCCGCAGAAATCGCGTCCGGCATATTCATAGAAGTGACCCTTGGAGAGGATGTTTCTCTCTTTCAGCAGCTGACCGAGGATGCGGGCAACGGTGGTTTTGCCGGTACCGGGATTGCCCACAAAGCGCATATGCAGACAGGGGTTCATGCCGCTGCCGTTTGCTCTGTCCAGCTCGATCTGGGCAACGACTTCCATCAGGCGTTCACGGATGGGCCCGATACCGATCAGGTCATCCAGCTGTTCCATGGCGGGGCGTACATCGCGGCGGCGTCCGGATACGGGAGGCAGGTCGGAGGAGGTGATGGTGGTCTCGTTCATGCTGCCAGCGCGTACGGCAGAGAGGTGTTTCTGATAGAGGAACTCGTCCACGATCTTTTCGACCGTTTCCAATCCGTAGAAGTGACCGTCGCTCTTTTCTGCAACGATGCGTGCTTCAAACTGGATCCATGCCTCTTCTTCCATGGTGAAGCTCTTGTCACTCAGAAGACGTTCGGCATAGGCGCGAAGCTCGGTATTGGTGAAGGTGGGGATGACCACTTCCTGAACGGTCAGGATATCGCTCAGGGAAGAGAGGACCTTTGCACGGGTCTGTTCGTCGACGAAGGGGATACGGAAGGTGAACATCTGACCGCCCACAGCATCGCGCAGTTTATGAAGGAACTGGCGGAATTCGGGGGTGTGGGTCTTTTCCATCCAGTGGCTCAGATCAAAGCTGACGATCTGATGGACCATGCCGCGGCCGTCTACTTCGTTCAGCATATCTTCCAGCTTGCGGTCGGGGGCAACTTCAACGATCTTTCGCTTGCCCGAGAATTCAAACAGCTTCT
Organism: Oscillospiraceae bacterium; assembly: GCA_017396055.1. Lineage (GTDB taxonomy): Bacteria > Bacillota > Clostridia > Oscillospirales > Ruminococcaceae > Faecivivens. The sequence goes on along the minus strand of JAFQND010000074.1, from coordinate 2,869 downwards.
GTTCGTCGATCAGATCGGCCAGCAGGGAAAGACAGGTGGTATAACCGCATCCGTCGCCGATGGTGAACAGATAGCAGCGGCGGCAGAAGGAAGCTTCGGTGTGGTAGCGGTGGATCTGGGGAGCGACCGAGGTGATCTCTCTTGCCAGTACCTTGAAGTCATCGGCACCCAGCAGATCTTCGATCTTTGCCATGACGCCAGAGGAAAAGCCGCCTTTTTCGGCGCTTTCGGCGGTACCGGGCAGCAGAGTGCCGGCACTTTCCAGTTCTTTGAGGATATCGGCAGCCTGATCCCAGGGCCAGATGCGCCACTGGGCAAGATCCATGTCCTCGCTGCCGAGGGCATTCTGCAGAAGGGCAGAGACGCGGTCTTCCACTCTCTGGGGCTGATCTTCGCCGCAGATGACCGACAGGGTACAGCTTTCTTCATCCTGCTGCAGCACTTCGGTGCCGGGATAGGCGACCCTCAGGTCGCGGACGAAGAGCGGGATGGCGGGGCGGCTTCCGCCGTGTTTTTCCTTCCACCGGGGATCCAGCATCAGGAATATCAGAGCCTTGTTTTCTTTATCCATAACAGATCTCCTTTTCTGATTTGAGACAACTATTTTATTTTACCATATCCTGCAGAGAATTTCCATGACAGCAGGACCAAAAATCCACTGTAAAAAATGGCTGTTTGTCCAATTGACTCCCGAACAGGGCGGTTTACGCAAAAAGACCGCAGATTTTTTTCTGCGGTCTTCGGTCTTTATTTCAGGAAGGTCTTATAGTCTGCGTAGTTTCTCTTGAGGAGATTCGGGGTATCAAGACCGTAGGGGCACTTGGCAGGCCTAGTGCTTTCGCAGAACTTTATTTGAGGAAAGTCTGATAATCAGCCCAGTTTTTCTTCAGAAGGTTGGGTGTATCAAGTCCGTAGGGGCACTTGGCCTTGCATTGTCCGCATTCCAGGCAGTCTTCGATCTTTGCCATCTTCTTCTGACCCTCTTCGGTGAGCAGCGAAGCAGAGGGAGAGCGGCGGAGCAGCAGCGACATTCTTGCACAGGTGTTGATCTCGATGCCGGCGGGACAGGGCATGCAGTATCCGCAGCCGCGGCAGAATTCGCCGGCAAGCTGTTCGCGGTCGGCGTCGATGACGGCCTTCAGCTCATCGGTCAGGGCGGGGGGAGCGTCGTGATAGGCGATGAACTCCTCCAGTTCGCTCATCCGCTGAATGCCCCAGATGGGCAGGGTGTTTTTGAACTGTGCAAGATAGGCATAGGCGGCGTCCGAGCGGGTGATCAGACCGCCGGAGAGTGCTTTCATACAGATAAAGCCGATGTTTCTTCTCTCACATTCCTCCACAAGGTCCTGCTCGGCCTTGCTTGCCAGATAGCTGAAGGGGAACTGCAGCGTGTCGTAAAGACCCGACTCGACCGCTTCTTTTGCCACCGCCAGACGGTGGTTGGTGATGCCGATAAAGCGGATCTTGCCCTGTGCCTTTGCTTCCAGCATGGCTTCGTAAAGGCCGGTGCCGTCGTCGGGTTTCGGGCAGAAGGCGGGGTTGTGGAACTGATAGATATCGACATAGTCGGTCTTCAGCAGGCTAAGGCTGGTTTCAAGGTCTTTCCAGAAGCCTTCCACCGTGGTGGAAACGGTCTTGGTGGCGATGACGATCTTTTCTCTGACGTCAGAAAGGGCATAGCCCAGCTTTGTCTCGCTGTCGGTATAGCCGCGGGCGGTGTCGTAAAAATCGATGCCGCTTTCATAAGCTCTGCGGAGGATGGACTTTGCGGTCTCCATGTCCACCCGCTGAACGGGAAGGGCGCCGAAACCGTTGCGGTTGACGGTGATGCCGGTGCGGCCGAGGGTCATTTTTTCCATGGGGTACTCCTTTTTTATTCGGTCATGCCGATGGCAGCCTTGAAGGTCTCCAGCGAGCGGTTTGCGATCAGTTCTTCGGGGAAGTGAATGGATTCGAGGGTCTCGAGGGCCATGTCGAACCGGCCGATATGCCAGGGGCAGTGTCCGTCGCTGTCCACGACGATCATGGTGCCTTCTTCGGCACATTTTTCAGCAAGCTTGCGGCAGCGGTCGATGGCAGCGGGGGTGTCGGTGTGGGTCAGGTTGTTGATCTCGAGCATCTTGCCCTCGGCTTTTGCCACTTTGACGATCTCGTCCATGTCAAACTCTACGCCGGGACGGCAGGGATGAGCCAGGATCTTGACATAGGGATTTCTCAGAGCGCCGGCGTACATGGCGGTATTCTGTGCAACGGTGCCGTCGCGGTAGCCGTCGAAGGTGTGAAGGCTTGCGACCACATAATCTCTCGAGCCGAGGTAAACATCCAGAAGGGGTTTGCCGGTTGCCTTATGGATACGGTCATAGCAGCAGAGATGACCTTCAAAGTCGACGATGTCCATCTCAACGCTGCAGAAAATCCGGACGCCGTCGATCTCTTTGGGCAGGATGCGGATGCTGCCGATGGAGGTCCATTCGGGGATACCGTCCTCAAGGGGCTGATAGGGGAAACCGAAATGGTCGGCGATGCCGAGACCCGTCAGACCTTTTTTGGCGGCCATGGCGACATTTTCGGCAACAGTGCCATAGGCGTGCCAGGAGAAAATGGTGTGTGTATGTGCGTCAACTTTGATGGTGTACAAGATGATCCTTCCTTTCAGCGATTGGTGCGCAAAGCGCTCTGATGCTATTTTAGCATGAAAGCGAACAGTTGGCAAGCTGACAGTTATCACCTCCCTTTTACCCTTTGGACTGATTTAGGTCTATTCAACAAACCTTTCGTCGAAATACCAGAATTCTAAGCATAGGCAAATGAAAAGGAGCAAGGTATATTAACCTTGCTCCAATCGACCAGTATTCAATTCACCAAATTG
>JAFQND010000073.1 GCA_017396055.1 Oscillospiraceae bacterium | reverse complement strand
TCTACCGCAAAAGTCCCACTGCCATCGAAACCGTCTTTGACAAGGACAACGCCTATCACAACCACCTGGCAAAGATCCTGAACCTGCTTTATCCCAGCGTACCGGTCAATATCATCAATGCCGGTATCAGCGGAAGCAACGCTCCCCATGGCCTGGAGCGTCTGGAACGGGATGTGCTCTCCCACTCGCCCGATCTGACCGTCGTCTGTTTCGGCCTCAATGACTCGGGTGCCGGAGAAGAAGGACTCCCCCGCTATACCGAAGCGCTGGACGGCATCTTCGCCCGCCTGAAGGAAGCCGGAAACGAAGTCATCTTCATGACCCCCAATATGATGTGCACCGGTGTCAGCGTTCATCTGACCGATGATCTCTCGAGACAGATCGCCGAAAACTGCGCCCGTACCCAGAACGAAGGTATGCTTGAAAAATACCTGGATGCCGCAAAAGAAGTCTGCTCCAGACACGGCGTGACCGTCTGCGACTGCTATGCCAAATGGAAGATGCTCAAAAAGAGCGGCGTCGATGTCACCGAACTGCTCTCCAATAAGATCAACCACCCCACCAGAGAGATGAACTGGATGTTCGCCTATTCTCTGGTCGAGACCATGCTGATGGATTAAGAAAGGACGACTCACCATGAAAATCGATTTTTCCCGCGGTAAATGGGACCTGACCGACATCACCTATGCCTACACCTGGCGTTTTGAAGAGACCCCCGTCTTCGTTCAGAAAGATGACTGTGTCGAAAACCTGAAAAACGATGCCTCCCCCCAGAAATATGACAACGTTTCGATCCTTACCCGTGAAAAATTCCCCTTCGGCACCCGTATCTCCACCCGCTGTGCCTTTGAGGGCGATGCTGCTCCCCTGATCACCATCGCAAAACAGATGGACACCGACTCCCGCGGTGTCAAGCGCTATGGCGAATATCTCGAGATCGTGCTGTGGAAAAACGGTGTCAATGTCTGGCGGATGAACTTTATTGACGGCAAAGTCACCTGGAAAAAAGTACTGGGCGTGGAGTTCCCCGTTTCTGCCGATGAGCTCCACACTCTTACCGTTGACGTACTGGAAAACGTGCTGAAGATCGATGCCGACGGCAAAAAGATGCACCTTTATGTGAATGATCTCTACCCCGAATTTCATCTGGGTCTGGACGCCTGTGAGGGTATCCAGCGGTTCTATGATATGACCATCGAAAAAATCGAAGGCTGATCACGCTTCCCAAAAGGAGAAGAAATCATGAATATCGCCACAACGCTTCGATATGTCGACCTGAAAGAGGGCGGATACTGGGATCATCGCTACTATATCATGCATGACTATAAGCTGCTGGCCGACAAATATCACGTCGGTATGACAGCCATCATGTCGGAATACGGTATTGAGGAGCTCTGCCGCCACTGTGACGGTCTTTTCATCCCCGGCTCTGCCACTGACATCCATCCAAAATACTACGGCAGGGAGCTGACTTTCGAGGAACCTGTTGTGGACGAATATTATCTCGATGCCCTGCTGATCAGGTATTTCTTCGAGGCGGGCAAACCCATTTTCGGTATCTGCGGCGGCGAACAGGCGCTCAATGTTTTCTTCGGCGGCACCATCGCCCGGATGCCGGACCCGGAACATCACAGCGATCCCGATACCCACACCCATCCCATCAATATCGAGGGCGGTTCCTTTGTCCACGATGTCTTCAAAGCCGAGCGGTATACCGTCAACTCCCACCACGGCTGGTGGACCGATACGATGGCGCCCGACCTGAAGGTGGTTGCCCGCACCGACGACGGTATTGTCGAAGCCTTTGAATGGCGGGAAAAGAATATCTTTGCCACCCAATGGCACCCGGAGCAATCGCTCCATACCGGCAGCCCGCTAGAGCACAAATTCTTCGAAAATTTCCTGAAGCGCTGTGAGGAGTGCAGATCAAGATGAAAAAGATCGATTTTCATATCCACCCTTCCAAAAATATCACGGTGGAAGAATCCGCCGCCTTCATGGAGGACATGTGCTGCCGGAAAGGCTATGAAACGGTCGGCATCATGGCCTATGTCCACAACTCTTCAGGACCTTTCCCGGAGGGAAACGAATACGCCATGGAGCTGCACCGGCTGCTGCCCGGATCGGCGGTCTTTGCTTCGCTGCATCACGATCGGGACTTTGTGGAACAGGCAAAAGAATATATGGCTTCCGGCTTTGACGGTATCAAGCTTTTAGAAGGAAAACCCACCCAGTACCGGCTGTACGGTTACGGCTTTGAGCACCCCCGGTTTGAGGAATTTTTCTCCTATGCCGAAAAAGAACAGATCCCGCTCGTTCTGCACAACAACGACCCACTCATCCACTGGGACAGAGAGCGGATCTCGCAGTCTGCCTTTGCAAAGGGTTGGTACTATGATGAAACGATGCCCTCTCAGGAGCATTTCTTCCGTGTGCTGGAGGATGTGCTGAAAAAGTACCCTCTGCTGAAGGTCGCCGTTGCCCATCTGGGATATTATGCCAATGACCTTGACCGGGCGGAATCCCTTCTGGAGAGATGCCCGAACCTCCGTTTTGACCTGACACCCGCTCTGGACATCTATGATGATCTTTCCAGAACGCCCGAAAGGGCCGAAGCCTTCTTCCGGAAATATCACGAACGGCTCATCTTTGGCACCGATGCCATCACCGACCTGACCGGAAAGGCCCGTGCCCTCAACGATAAAAAGACCGACATCATGGATCATTTCTTCTTCGGCAGCGAGCCGAAAGATTTCGACACCCACCATATCGTTCCCATCCGTCTGGAAGAGCAGATGCTCGAAAACATTTATTATTACAACGCGCTGCGGTTTATCGGCCGCATATGAAAAAGGAC
>JAFQND010000072.1 GCA_017396055.1 Oscillospiraceae bacterium | reverse complement strand
TCTGTCCATCAGGCGGAAGGTATACTGCATCAGAGGCTGGTCACCTTCACGGTGGAGTTCTTTGACGGAGAATTCCTGTTCGGTTTCATTCCAGCCGAGAAGATCAGACAGATACTCGCCCTGTTCATAGGCGTAGCTCTTTCCGTCATCGGAATAAAGCCGGAAGGAAGCATCAGCACCGGGCCAGACACAGACATCGATCTTTGTCTGGGGAACGGCCATGTTTTCAACCTCTTCGCCCATGGGAATGATAGAACCTGCCCGGACGAAGATCGGGATCGTATCGATGGGAGCGCTGACCGTGAGCGTCTGACCGCCCTCAAAAGCTTCACCGGTCTCAAAATCGTACCATCTGTGCCCTGCGGGAAGATATACTTCACGGGAGACGGCTCCCTGTTCCAGAACGGGAGCGATCAGCAGCGACGGACCAAAGAGAAATTCATCGTTGATGCCGGCACAGACAGGATCATCGAAATCCATCCAGAGCGCGCGCATGAAGGGGGCGCCGGTCTCGTTGGCTGTGCGGGCAAGGGAATAGATATAGGGCATCAGCCGGTAGCGCAGCTTCAGATATTTTACCAGGATCTTTTCTGCGTCTTCGCCGTAGGACCAGACTTCGTTGTGCTTGCGGGTACCATGGGTACGGAAAGTGGGGCAGAAAACACCGTACTGGAACCAGCGGATATACAGTTCGGCATAGTTCTTCTTGGTGACAGTCGTTTCACTGAGGTTTTCGGTAGAAAGCAGAAGGCTGCTGTAATCCTCGCCGCTCTGTTCGTCGGGCAGTTCCTGCCAGCCGCCGATGTCAGAGGACCAGTAGGGCATGCCGCTGGCACAGAAATTCAGTCCGGTGGGGACCTGCCGCTTGAGAACATCCCATTCGGGGAAGATATCCGAAGACCAGAAGGTGGTGCCGTTTGCCTGCGCGCCGGTCCATGCGGCACGGGAAAGGGTCAGACAGCGGTGGGGAAGATATTTGCGGTGACCGTCATAGACAGCCTTTGTGTGGGTAAGCGGATAGATATTGTGGACCCGCGCACCGCTTCCGGCGCTGAGAAATGCCTTGTAAGGGCTGATGTCCGGTTCATCCTCATCGGTCCACCAGTATTTATAGCCCAGGTCGGCATAGTTCTGCTTCATGACCGAGAAATACCATTCCGCACAGGCGGGATCGGTGGTATCGACCAGTGCACCGCGCCGGTCTTCCGGAGTTCCGTATACGGTGTCACCTTCTTTGTCCTTCATGAACCAGCCATTTTCTTCCAGAAGGTCATAATACCGGCTTTCTTTCATGAAGCGGGGCCAGCAGGAGATCATCGTTTCGTATCCCATTTCTTCGAGAGTATGGTTCATCTCTTTGCTGTCCGGCCAGAAGGCAGTATCCAGGCTCATATCGCCCAGTACCTTCCAGTGGAACCAATCCACCACGAAAATATCACAGGGATAACCCTTTTCTTTATAGGTTGCGGCGACTTTTGTCAGCTCGTCCTGTGAAGCATAGCGCTGTTTGCACTGGATAAATCCGAGGCCGCGTCTGGGGGGAAGGGGAGCAGAGCCGCAGAGGCTGCGGTATGCCAGATAGAGATCATCGGTTTTGTCGGCTGCAATAAAGAAGAAAGAGATGCGCTCACCGACTTCGGCTTCCCAGACAGTGGTGCCGCCGACGCCGGGGGTCACTCTGCTGCGGGAAGGGTTATCCAGAAGAATGGCATATTTCTTTCCGGAGATCAGAAAAGGCACTGCAACGATCTCACCGCCCTTATGGCTGTAATCGTGCCACATGACCTGTTCTCTGCCGCCGAGGTCCAGCTCGCCGTCCTGATGCTGACCAAGACCGTAAAAATGCTCGCCTTCCTCTGCAGAGAAAACAAGGCGGAGACGGTAAGTGTTTTCGCCGGACACCACTGCGGGCTCCAGACTGTACTGTGAAAGGCAGGTGAGAAGTTCGCCGGCAGAATTCTCAAAGCGGACAGAAGCGGAGGACTTGTCCAAAGAGACCGATAATCCGGGGTACTGC
>JAFQND010000071.1 GCA_017396055.1 Oscillospiraceae bacterium | reverse complement strand
CCCAAAAGCCTCGGCCGCTGCATCAAGCTGATGGGTGTGCCGGTGGTCATGATCCGCACGGATGGTGCGTTTTCCCATGAACCTCTTTACAACAGTCTGCAGCAGCGGAAGATGAAGATCTCTGCCGAAATGGAATATGTCCTCTCGCCCGAAGAGATCGAACGTCTCTCTTCCGATGAGATCAACGATATCATCGCCGGCTGTTTCTCCTTTGACAGCTTCCGCTGGCAGCAGCAGAACAGGGTGTGTATCCCGGAGAAATTCCGCGCAGACGGTCTTAACCGTGTATTGTATAAATGTCCCCATTGTCTCACCGAAGGCAGCATGAAAGGGGATGGTATTCACCTGACCTGTGAAAACTGCGGAACAAAATATGAGCTGGATGAATATGGATGGCTTCGCTGTCTGACCGGTGAAGGAAAATTCGATCATGTGCCCAACTGGTTCAGATGGCAGCGGGAATGTGTCCGTAAAGAACTGGAAGAGGGGACTTACCGTCTCGATACCGAGGTGGATATCGCCATGATGGTGGACATGTCCTGTGTTTACAAGGTGGGAAGCGGCCGCCTTATCCATGACGCGTCCGGTTTCCGTCTGACCGGCTGTGGCGGCGAACTGGATTATGTCCACAAGCCGCTCGCATCTCATTCAGTCAATGCGGATTATTATTGGTATGAGATCGGTGATATCATTTCCATCGGTGATTCGAAAGCATTGTATTTCTGTTTCCCAAAAGTAAAAGGCGATATCGTTGCAAAGACACGTCTTGCTGCCGAAGAGCTGTATAAGATGCTGGACAGAAAAAAAGCCTGATATCGTCCTTGTGTGTATACAAAAATCCCCCTCCGTACGGGAGGGGGATTTTTCATGCAGAATATTATTTGGTGCCGAAGATACGGTCGCCGGCATCGCCCAGACCGGGCAGAATGTAGGCATGGCTGTTGAGGCGGTCATCCATATGAGCGCAGTAGATAGATACGTCGGGATGAGCTTCGGTCAGAGCCTCAAGGCCTTCGGGAGCAGCCAGAATGCAGAGGAACTTGATGTTCTTGACGCCGCGGTTCTTCAGAGCCTGAATGGCGTCGATGGCGGTGCCGCCGGTGGCCAGCATGGGGTCGAGAACATAGGTCTCACGGTTTGCGATATCGTGGGGCAGTTTGCAGTAGTACTCCTTGGGCTCCAGAGTGTCGGGATCACGGTACATACCGATATGACCGATCTTTGCAGCGGGAACCAGGTTCAGCATACCTTCGACCATGCCCAGACCTGCGCGCAGGATCGGAACAAAGGCGAAACGGACGCCGTTGATGACCTGAGTCTTGGCAACCATCAGGGGAGTCTCGACCTCAACTTCCTTCAGGGGGAGGTCGCGGGTGGCTTCATAGCACATCAGCATAGCGATTTCGGAGACCAGTTCACGGAACTCCTTGGAACCGGTGCTCTTGTCGCGGAGAAGGGAGATCTTGTGTTTGATCAGCGGATGATCCATAATAACGATCTTGCTCATGAATTGTTCCTCCTAAAAGGGGATCGCTCCCCATGAATTACATTTTAGTCTTCCAGTGCCATGACTTTGGCAACACGGCGGGTGTGACGGTCTCCGCCTTCGAACTCGGTGTGCAGGAACACATCGACCATCTCAATGGCAAGACCGGGGCCGACAACTCTTCCGCCCAGGCAAAGGGCATTGGCATCGTTGTGGGCGCGGGTGAATTTTGCAGAGAACCAGTCGGAGCAGGCAGCAGCGCGGATACCCTTTACCTTGTTGGCAGCCATCGAGATACCGATGCCGGTACCGCAGAAGAGCAGTGCCTTGTCACAGCGGCCATCCACAACAGCATCACAGGCGAGCTTTGCCATGTCGGGGTAGTCGCAGGCTTCGCCGTTGAAGCAGCCGAAGTCCTCATAGGTGAAACCGTTTTTATCCAGATATTCTTTTACAGCCTGTTTCAGTTCGAAACCGCCGTGATCACTGGCCAGTGCTAACATAATTATATCCTCCATTATTTCGCAGTTGCCTGCTGTTTTGCAAGTAATTCTCTTTCCGCCTGAGGCAGCCGCAGATACTGGGGCATGATCAGATCGGGGGAAACGGGCTCTTCGGTTTTCAGATGTTCCAGTGCGGCAAAGCCGACATTGGACGCTCTCTGCAGTCTTAAGCCGGGTGCCGCCAGCCGCAGCGAGGGAATCTTTTCAGCCAGAGCCTTATAAACCAGTTCGGCGCCGTCGCCGGTGAGTATGACGGGGATTTCCGGCTGTCCGAGATTGTTTCCGAGCTCATCGATCGTCATCGCAATATCGTTCCAGAGCCGGTTGATGCCGCCTGTCAGAGAATTGCGGCCCTCAAACAAAGCGGTATAGACCTGATTGCATCTTGCGTCCATGACAGGACAGATCCATACGTCCTGTCCCTCATAGCCGTAAGCCAGCGCCTCCAGCGTTGAGATACCGATGCATTTTTTGCCGCTTCCCTGACAGATACCTTTGACGGTACCGATGCCGATGCGAAGACCGGTGAACGAGCCGGGACCGTGGCTGACCGCCACAAGATCGATATCCGAAAGGGTAATGCCGGCAGCCTTCAGCATGCCGTCTGTGAGCGGCATCAGGGTCTGTGAATGGGTGAGGCCAATGGTGACCGAACTTTCCGCGAGGATCTTTCCTTCGGTGACCACAGCGGCCGTAGCGGTTTTGGCGGTGGTATCAAAGCACAAGATCTTCAAATCGGTCTGCCTCCTTTCCGGTGACGGTGATCTTTCGTTCATTGTCCGAAAGACGGTCGATCTGTACAAAGACCGTTTCCTCCGGCAGAGCGGGGGTGATGTTCTCGCTCCACTCGACGGCCAGAACGCCGCCCATCTCCAGATAATCGAAGAAGCCGGTGGAGTAGACATCTTCGACCGAAGTGATGCGGTACATATCAAAATGCCACAGGGGAACCTTTCCGTCGTATTCGTTGACGAGGGCGAAGGTGGGGCTGGAGACCTCCGCATCGGGGGCCATCGCAGATGCCATTCCCCGCACAAAAGCGGTCTTGCCGGCGCCTAATCCGCCGAGGAAGGCCACCACGTCGCCGGGCTGCAGGAGAGAAGCGAACGCTGCCGCAAACCGCTCCGTCTCGCCGGGAGAGTGGGAAATATATTCCATAGATACGCTCCAAAGAAAATGGTAAGAAGTGCTTTCGGGCAAAACAGCAAAGCCGGCCCGGGTCAGCTTCTATTCTATTATAGTATATCCCGCCCCGTTTTTCAAGAGTTGGGCGAAAGGTTTTTCACAGGATTTTGACCGCCTTTGCCGCTCTGCCGCAAAACCCGGCCGGAATGGCACGTCTTACGGGGATGATTGGAAAAATCTGTTTTGTGTGATATAATATGTATATCGAAAAACCGTTCCGCCCATTTGTTTCGAGAGGAGAATTCCCATGCCGCTTCCTATGGTCCATATTTCAGTCGCAGCTCTTCTGGAAGAGCGGGATATTGTACAGGTCACCGACCGGGCAGCCTATTATTTAGGCAGTATTGCCCCCGATGGTATTCATATGCGCAAAGACCCGGCGCCCGATGCCAAGATCATCTCACATCTGGGGGCACGCAAGCCGGAAAATATCGATAAGGTCACTGCCTTCCGGAAAAAATTTACAGAGTATGAAGCAAACGGTGTCTCCCGTGACTATCTGACCGGATATCTTGTCCATGTGCTGACCGATATCTATTGGAAGCAGGAGTTTTACGACGGCTTTGTCGAACGCTATAACGCTGACCCCGCACCGGTACAGGAAGTGCGCACAGCCTATTATAATGATACCGATGTGGCTGACATTCGCCTCTATCACGCTCATCCGAAGAGGGAAGAGGTGTGGGACCTTCTGCGTACCGCAAAGGGTGATGACCTGCCCGGGCTGATGACCGGCGAGGAGGCAGATCTGTGGAATGTCCGTACTCTTGAATGGTACGATGTGCCCAGAGAATATCTGCCCGTCCGTTATGCCTCTGAGGAGTCTGTCCGTGCTTTTATTGAAAGTGCCGCGAAACTCATCAGCGATTATCTCGCACAGTAAATGAAAAGTCCTCCCCGGGAAAGGGGAGGACTTTTTTCTGAGAAACGAAAAAGCGCGAATCTCTCCGCGCTTTTTAGCCATTTACGGAACGATACTTAGATCGCTCTGGTAACTTTGCCAGACCGCAGGCAACGGGTGCAGGCGTGAACACGGCAGGGCTTGCCATCGACCAGAGCCTTGATCTTCATTACGTTGGGTTTCCAGGTTCTGTTGGTACGTCTGTGAGAATGAGACACTTTGATACCGAAAGCAACGTCTTTTCCGCAGAAATCACATTTAGCCATTTTCTGCACCTCCTTTAATTTTCACATAACAGCACATAGTATAGCAGATTTCCAGAAAAAAATCAAGAGGTTTATTCAATATTTTACAAAGTTTTTTTCGCAAAAGATGAAAAAAGCCTGAATTTCTCTCTGACTGCCTTGTAATTTTTCGGCTTTACCAGTATAATAGAAACATCGAAGTCTGTCAAGTCCTTTTTACGGATAAAAAGCCCGGTTTTTCGGGCGCGGGAGAGAATACCTTGAGTGATTATATGATCCGGTTCCTGTACAGGACCTTTGTCTATGGCATCGCCCTTCTGACGGCGCTGCCTTTTCATGAATTCGCCCATGCCTGGGCGGCAAACAAAATGGGTGATCCCACTGCCCGCTGGCAGGGAAGAATGACCCTCAATCCTTTGAAGCATCTGGATCCCTTCGGTGCACTGCTGATGCTTTTCTGCGGCATCGGCTGGGCAAAGCCGGTCCCCATCAATCCTTACAATTTCAAAAATCCCAAAAAAGGCATGGCCCTTTCTGCGCTGGCGGGACCGCTTTCCAATCTTCTTCTGGCTTTTATCAGTGCTGTCTGCTTCAAGCTGCTGGTCATCCCCGCGGCTTTTCTGGAAGAAGGTATGCTTCTGGATCTCACCGACAGTCTGCGCAACATCTTTTATACGATGATCAGCGTCAATGTGGGACTTGCTGTTTTCAATCTGCTGCCGGTACCCCCGCTGGACGGTTCGAGAGTGCTCAATCTGGTCCTGCCCCAGCAGACTTATTTTGCCATCATGAAATACGAGCGGATGATCATGATCTTTATGATGTTCATCATCTTCTCCGGCATGCTGGACGGCCCGCTTTCTTTTATCCGCGGCATTGTCTGGCAGGCTCTGGATTTCTGCACTGGTTTCATCGACATCATTCTGAGGGCGGTGTTCTGATGGCACTGGAGTTTCACATCGGAGAATTCGACGGTCCTCTTGATCTTCTGCTGTTTCTGATCTCCAAGCACAAGATGAATATCGCCGATATTGAGATCTCGGTGCTTTTGGAGCAGTATCTGGATTATATGGCCGACATGAGGGAGGCCGACCTGGAGATCTCGTCGGAGTTTCTCGAGATGGCGGCCCGGCTTGTCTATATCAAGACCGTTTCGCTTCTGCCCCGGCATGAAGAGGCAAAGGAGCTGAAAAAAGAGCTGGAAGGTCAGCTTCTGGAATATCAGCTTTTAAAGGAAGTCGCTGTACAGATGGCGCCCATGTACAAAGGAAACCGCTCCTTTGTGCGCAGACCGTCGCCCATCAAAATAGATCCTACCTATACCGGTTCCCATCGGCCGGATGAGCTTTTGTCGGCTTACATGATCACCGTCGGAAAAGGCGCCCGCCGCCTGCCTCCGCCCCCTGCCGCTTTCAAGGGGATCGTGGCCAAAAGGGTGGTCTCGGTCACTTCGCGTATCTTCTTTGTGCTGCGCAAGCTCTACCGCACCGGTGAGATGCCTTACAATGAGTTTTTTGCCGCTTCGGACCGTTCCGAGCTGGTGGCCACTTTTCTCGCCATGCTCGAGCTGATCAAATCCAAACGGATCACGGTCAGTGACGACAATTCCACGGTCTATTTTTCCCGGGAGAAACGCCGCAAGGCTGCTCCCGAATCTGAATAACGAGGTTTCGTTTACATGGAGATGAATTATTTCGGCGCTATCGAGGCTGTCCTTTTCGCCTGCGGCGAGCCGGTGGAGATCGAGCGTCTTGCCGAGGGACTTTCCATCGATAAAGCTGCTGCCCGTGAACAGCTGATCGCCTATGGCGCTTCGCTGGAAGCAAACGAGCGGGGTATTCGGCTTTTGTTTCTGGATGATATGGTACAGCTCTGCGCCTGTGAAAAATACGAAGCACAGATCGTGGCAGTGGCCAATATCCGGAAAAACACACCTCTTTCCTCCGCGGCTATGGAGGTACTGGCGGTCATCGCCTACAATCAGCCGGTGACAAAAGGTTTTATTGAACAGGTCCGCGGTGTGGAAAGCAGCACAGTGGTCAATAATCTGGTGGAGAAGGGCCTTGTGG
>JAFQND010000070.1 GCA_017396055.1 Oscillospiraceae bacterium | reverse complement strand
TACATCTCTCTTCCGCCAGCTGACGACACACGAGGTAAGCATCATGCAGCACGCTGTAAAATTCACTTTGATCGACATCGCGAAGGTGTCCTGTTTTGTGAAAAGCCGCGGTTGGGACGGAATTTTCGCCCCTGTGTCCATGCGGCATCAGACTGGCTCTGTGAAGTTCGGCGCAAGCAAGACCTTTGGTGTTGCTTATGTTGCTGCGCCCGTTTGCCCTCTCAGTGTAAATCACAATATGACTGGCATCCGTATGCGGATGTAGAATACAGCAGACAGAATGGGTTTCATTCTGTCTGCTTGTCATTTCCCCGCCAGTTTAGTCCAGTTCTCTTTTTGAGAAGTTTCCTCACCCCACGGATTCCCATTTGTGAAAAGAGACCATCCCGCAAACCATTTTTTGTACAAAAACCAGGTTCACTTCACCGATCACCGCACAAAGTTTATGACTATTCACCAACTCCCGTTCTCTTTTTCTGCGTGAAACCCCATTAATATTTTTCATCCCGCATACTTTTTTGTTGAACTTCCTGATAATTTTTGGTACAATCAGTCTACCGAAGTTGTCGGGAGCACACTTTGGAATATGAAAGGAGATTTTTTCCCATGAAGAAGTTAGTTGCTATTCTTCTCTCCCTGGCCATGGTGTTTGGCCTCGTCGCCTGCGGCGACAGTGACAGCGGCAAGACCGATGATATCAAGATCGGCTGCATTCTGGTTCACGATGAAAACTCCGGCTACGATGTAGCCCACATGGAAGGTCTGGAAGGCGCTTGTGCCGCCCTGGGCATCGACAAGAGCCAGATCGTCTACAAGTACAACGTCCCCGAGAGCGAGGAGTGCTATGATGCCGCCGTGGAATGTGCCGAAGACGGCTGCACCATCATCTTCTCCGACTCCTATGGTCACCAGAGCTTTATGGAGCAGGCTGCCGCTGAGTACGAGGACATCACCTTCGTCGCCTGCACCGGTGATCTGGCCGCCGTTTCCGGTCTGGACAACCTGAAGAACATCTTCCCCTATACTTATGAGAGCCGTTACATTTCCGGTATTGTTGCCGGCATGAAGCTGAAGGAAATGCTGGACAACGGCGATGCCACCGATCCCTATGTGGGCTATGTCGGTGCTTTCCCCTACGCCGAAGTGGTCTGCGGCTACACCGCTTTCTTCCTGGGCATCCGCTCCATCGTTCCCGATGCTCACATGGACGTTCAGTACACCAACTCCTGGTATGATCCCGTCGCTGAGAGCGAGGCCGCCAATGCTCTGATGAGCCGCGGCTGCGTCATCATCGGCCAGCACGCCGACTCCACCGGCGCTCCCTCCGCTGTTCAGGCTGCTCTGGAAGGCGGCAAGAAGGTTTACTCCGTGGGCTACAACATCGATATGCTGTCTGTCGCCCCCGACGCTGCTCTGACCTCCGCTCAGAACGTCTGGTCTGTCCTGTATGAGTACATGCTGGATAAGTTCATGAAGGGCGAGGAAGTTCCCACCGACTACGCCACCGGTTACGCCAATGGCGCTCAGAAGATCTCCGAGCTGGGCCCCAACTGCGCCGAGGGCACCCAGGAAGCTGTTGACAAGGCCTGGGCCGCCATCAAGGACGGCTCCCTGAAGGTCTTCGACACCTCCACCTTCACCGTAGAAGGCGCTGAGGTCACCACCGCTTTCGGTCTGGATACCGACGGCGACTGGGTCAATGACACCGGCGAGTGCATCGTTGACGGCGCTTTCTCTGAGAGCACCCTGCGCAGCGCCCCCTACTTCTCCCTGAGAATCGACGGCATCACCGAGCTGACCAACGAGTAATATTTTCCCGGCAAAAAGGGGCTGCCCTGTGCGGCAGCCCCTTTCCAGTTCCCGACAACGGCAGCCCGCCGCCGGTGTCTTTTCCCTTTTCTTTTCCCTCCGGCGGTCCGCGCCAACCTTCTCTAAAAGAAAGGATGATTTCGTTTGGAAAATGTCAGTGCTGTACAGTTAAGAAACATCACAAAACGCTTTGGAAAAGTCGTTGCCAACGACAAAGTCTGTCTGGATATCAACCGCGGAGAGATCCTGTCTCTGCTGGGTGAGAACGGCAGCGGAAAGACCACTTTGATGAATATGCTTTCCGGTATCTATTTCCCCGATGAGGGCGAGATCCTCATCAACGGAAAGCTGGAGACCATCGCCTCCCCTAAAGATGCATTTTCCTTCGGCATCGGTATGATCCATCAGCACTTTAAGCTGGTAGATGTGTTCACCGCTGCCGAGAATATCGTTCTCGGTCTTGAGGACGAGGGTCGTCTGGATCTGAAAGCCGCTGCAGCAAAAATCAGGGAGATCTGCGACAAATACGGCTTCGTGATCGACCCCAATAAAAAAGTATACGATATGTCTGTCTCCGAAAAGCAGACTGTTGAAATTGTTAAAGTCCTGTATCGCGGCGCGGATATCCTTATTCTGGATGAGCCCACCGCCGTTCTGACCCCGCAGGAGACCAACCGTCTCTTTGACGTTCTCCGCGCCATGAAAGCCGACGGCAAGGCCATCGTCATCATCACCCACAAGCTCCATGAGGTGATGGCTCTTTCTGACAAGGTAGCCGTTTTGCGCAAGGGACACTATATTGCCACCGTAAACACCTGCGACACCTGTCCTCAGGCTCTGACCGACATGATGGTCGGCCACGCGGTCACGCTGAATATTGATCGTCCCGATCCTAAGGACCCCACTCCCCGTCTGACGGTCAAAAATGTGACTGTTTACGACGCCATGGGCGTCAAGCGGCTGGACAATGTCTCCTTCACCGCAATGGGCGGCGAGATCCTCGGCATTGCCGGTATCGCCGGTTCCGGTCAGAAGGAGCTGCTGGAAGCCATTGCCGGTCTTCAGATTGTGGAGGATGGCGGATCCATCCAATATCTTGCTCCCGGCAGCAACAGCGCAAACGAGCTGGTCGGCAAGAATCCGCTGGATATCAAGAAGCTTGGCGTCTCCCTCGCTTTCGTTCCCGAGGATCGACTGGGTATGGGTCTGGTCGGTTCCATGGGCATGACCGGCAACATGATGCTCCGCAGCTATCGCAACGGCCACAGCGCCTTTACCGATCGGAAGTCCCCCAAGGAGCTAGCCGAAAATGTGATGGATCAGTTGGGCGTTGTGACACCCAATGTCAACTTCCCCGTCCGCCGTCTTTCCGGCGGCAATGTGCAGAAGGTACTGATAGGCCGCGAGATCG
>JAFQND010000069.1 GCA_017396055.1 Oscillospiraceae bacterium | reverse complement strand
CTTCTGAGGGCGAAAGCTCTGACATGACCGCCAAGCTGGACGGAAAAGATATCGATAGAGCCAACTATCGTAAGATGTATCAGTATTTGCTGGGTGCTTCTGCCGAAGAACTGAATATCGGTTATACCCGCGGCGAAAAGGTAGGTTCCATTACCTATCATTACCGTAAGGGCGGCAGCGAGACGCTTACTTTCTACAGTGCCGGAGATCGCAAACTGATCCTCTCCTACAACGGCCGCGAAGATTTTGTCTGCCGCAGCAGTTATCTCGATACCATGAAGAGAAACCTTGAAAGGCTGGCAGCAGGAGAAGTTCCTTCTGTTGACTTCTAAAAACAAACAGCGTCTGACACATGTCGGGCGCTGTTTTATTTGACTGTGAACTTTTTGAGTGGTATAATATTTTCATTGCCGCAGTTTTGTGGAAGATGAAAACACGTTATTCCGAGGTATGCATGAACATTTTTGAAAAATTATCATCTGAATTTTCTGTTTCTTTGTGGCAGGTGGAAAACACCGTAGCCCTGATCGATGAAGGCAATACGATTCCGTTCATTGCCCGCTACCGCAAAGAGAAAACCGGATCGCTGGATGACCAGCTGCTCCGTGAGTTGTCCGAGCGTCTGGAATATCTCCGCGGCCTGGATAAGCGCCGTGAGGAGATATCTGCTGCTATCGAAGCACAGGATAAACTGACTCCTGAGCTGATTACAGCCATTGAAAAAGCAGAGACGCTTGCAGTTCTGGAAGATCTTTATCGTCCTTTCCGGCCTAAACGCCGTACCCGTGCTTCTGTCGCAAAAGAGAGAGGATTGGAACCTCTCGCGGAGTGTATTCTCGCTCAGAAGAATATCGATCCCGCCGCCGAAGCAGAGCATTATCTCTCGGAGGAGGTTCCTTCTGCCGAAGATGCCCTGCAAGGCGCCATGGACATCATTGCCGAGATGATCTCAGACGATGCAGGTATTCGTGCAAAGCTTCGCGACCTCACCCTTCGCAGAGGTTCTGTCGCTGCCAAAGCAGTTGACCCGGAAGCAAAGTCGGTTTATGAGACCTATTACGAATACAATGAATCTATCTCCCGTGCAGCCGATCATCGTATTCTCGCCATTGAAAGAGGAGAGCGCGAAGAATTTCTGAAAGTCTCTCTTGCATTGGAAGAAGCGACTGCTCTTTCTATGATCGAACGTGGTTTTGTCCGTTACGATAATGCCTGCGGCAAGCTGGTGAAAGCCGCATGCGCCGACAGTTTCTCCCGGCTTCTCTGGCCGTCTATCGAGCGCGAGGTGCGTAATCTTCTCTTTGAGAAGGCCAGTGCTTCAGCCATTCATGTCTTTTCTGAAAACCTTCGACAGCTGCTTTTACAGCCTCCCGTCCGCGAAAGCGTGACGCTCGGTTTCGACCCCGGGTATCGTACCGGCTGTAAAGTTGCTGTTGTGGACAGTACCGGCAAGGTTCTTGATACCGGTGTGGTCTATCCCACAAAACCTAAGGAAGATATCGCCGGTGCAAAACGCATCCTTACCAACCTGATCAAAAGGCACCATGTTACCGTTATCGCCATCGGCAACGGAACCGCTTCCCGTGAAAGCGAGATTTTTATTGCTGATCTGATCAAGGAACTTCCTCAGAAGGTCAGCTATATGGTCGTCTCTGAGGCAGGTGCTTCTGTTTATTCTGCTTCCAAGCTTGGTGCTGCTGAATTCCCTCAGTTCGACGTTTCTCTCCGTTCGGCGGTCTCTATTGCCCGACGTCTTCAGGATCCTCTCGCTGAGCTCTGTAAGATTGATCCCAAAGCCATTGGTGTCGGTCAGTATCAGCATGACATGCCCAAAAAAGAGCTGGAATCCGCCCTTGACGGCGTTGTGGAAGCCTGCGTCAACCTTGTCGGCGTTGACTTGAACACCGCTTCTCAGCCTCTGCTCGCCCGCGTGGCAGGCATCACCAATACGGTTGCCGGTAATATCGTTTCTTACCGCGAGGAGCACGGTGCATTCCGCAGCCGCAAGGAGCTTCTGAAGGTTGCAAAACTCGGTCCCAAAGCATTCCAGCAGGCTGCCGGTTTCCTTCGCGTCAGCGGGGGAGACACTATTCTCGACAACACCGGTGTTCATCCCGAATCTTACGAAGCTGCTGCAGGTCTCCTGAAACATTGCGGATTCAGCCTGGAAGATGCTGCAAACGGCAGAGTAGTAGGTCTCGGTGAAGCAGCAAAGAAAACCGGATTTAAGGCACTCGCTGTCGAGCTCGGCGTCGGTGAGCCCACACTGCGTGATATCACCGAGGAATTGATGAAACCCGGACGTGACCCCCGAGACCAGCTGCCGCCTCCTCTTCTGCGTACCGATATCATGGACCTTGACGACCTGAAGCCGGGAATGTCTCTGAAAGGTACGGTCCGCAATATCGTTGACTTTGGTGCTTTTGTGGATATCGGTGTTCATCAGGATGGCCTTGTGCATATCTCTCAGCTTGCAGACCGCCGTGTAGGTCATCCGCTTGAAGTAGTCAAAGTAGGGGATGTGGTCGAAGTCCGCGTTCTCAGCGTGGATATCGCGAAAAAACGCATTTCTCTTACCATGCGCAGCGAAAAAAAGGCAGAACGATAATTGTGTAAATGCACAAATTCCTATAGTGAGATTCGTTCACAACTGTCAAAAGGTAGAAATTGAAAAATCCCTTAAAAAAACCGAAAAATGTTTGACAAAGCCTATTCCTGCATGGTATAATAATCTCGCCGCGTGCCCCGGGCTTATGGTAAAGTCGGATCTGTCCGACGGACAATCCGCGCCCTATGGCAGCGAGTCTAAAGTAAAGGCAGGTGCCTGCAATGTACGCAATTATTGAAACTGGCGGCAAACAGTATCGTGTCCAGGTTGGCGATGTAGTTTTCGTCGAGAAGATCGAGGCCGAGGCTGAGACCGCTCTGACCTTCGACAAGGTTGTCATGGTCGCCGATGAGAACGGTGCTAAGGTTGGTGCTCCCTACGTAGAGGGCGCAGCTGTTGAGGCTACTCTTCTCAAGAACGGTAAGGGCAAGAAGATCACCGTCTTCACCTACAAGCCCAAGAAGAGCGAAAAACGCAAAATGGGTCACAGACAGCCCTACACCCAGGTCCGCATCGACGCCATCAAGGCTTAATCGATGACAAAAGCGACCTTTTTTTCCAAGAGCGGTAAGCTTTACGGCTTCTCTGTTTCCGGTCATACCGGTTACGGCGTTGCCGGACGGGACATCCTTTGTGCCGCGATAAGCTCCGCTGTGCAGATGACTGCCAACGGCATTACTGAGATTCTGAAAAAGGAAGCGAAAGTAGAGGCCAGAGGCGCTACAGTCACACTGCAGCTGGAAAACGATCCTGATGAGATGTCTTCTGCAATGATTGAGGCCTTAAAACTTCATCTTGAAGTGCTCAGAGAGGATCACCCAAAAAACATCCAGATTTCCTGTACGGAGGTGTAAGAGTTATGTTAAAGATCAGCATTCAGTTCTTTGCTCATAAGAAAGGCGTAGGTTCTACCAAGAACGGCCGCGATTCTGAGTCCAAGCGTCTGGGCGCCAAGCGCGCTGACGGTCAGTTCGTTAAGGCTGGCAACATCCTGGTCAGACAGCGTGGTACCCACATCCACCCCGGTGAGAACGTGGGCATCGGCAGCGACGACACCCTGTTCGCTCTGATTGACGGTAAAGTCAAGTTCGAGCGTCTGGGCCGTGACCGCAAAAAGGTCAGCGTTTATACTGCCTAAGGTACATTGACCGACGGAAACCCCAGGCCTCGCCTTGGGGTTTTTGTTTGTGATAAGGAGTTTTCATGTTCATTGATCGCGCGAAGATCCTGATCAAAGCAGGAGACGGCGGTAACGGTGCCGTTTCCTTCCATAGGGAAAAATATGTAGCTGCCGGCGGTCCTGACGGCGGTGACGGCGGTAAAGGCGGCGACGTCATTTTCGTCGTAGATAAACATCTGAATACCCTGGAAAGTTTCCGTTATAAAAAGAAGTTTCTTGCGGAAAACGGCGCTCCCGGTGCTTCCCGCCGCTGCAGCGGCAGGGGAGGCGAGGACCTGATCATCAAGGTCCCTCAGGGCACCCTGATCCGTGAAGCCCTGACCGGACAGGTCATGGCTGATATGTCCGGCGATGAGCCGGTAGTGCTGGCCCGTGGCGGTAAGGGCGGCGCTGGCAACCAGCATTTTGCTACCGCTACCCGTCAGATCCCTCGTTTTGCAAAGCCCGGTACTCCCGGTGAGAGCTTTGAACTTCAGCTGGAGCTGAAGCTTCTGGCTGATGTGGGTCTGGTCGGTTTCCCCAATGTCGGAAAGTCTACACTGATCTCAGCTGTCAGCGGTGCAAGACCCAAGATCGCCAACTATCATTTTACTACTCTCGTTCCTGTTCTGGGCGTGGTTCGCTATGATGATGAGAATTCTTTTGTCATGGCAGATATTCCCGGTCTGGTCGAAGGGGCTAGTGAAGGTGTTGGACTCGGTCATGATTTCCTGCGTCATGTAGACCGTTGCCGTCTGATCGTTCATGTGGTAGATGTCTCCGGCAGTGAAGCACGTGATCCTGTCGATGATTTTGAGCTGATCAATTATGAGCTCGCAAACTTTGATGCCGAGCTTGCATCCAGACCTCAGATCGTCGTCGCAAATAAATGCGACCTCGCAACCGAAGAGCAGATCGCTGATTTCCGTGCTTATATCGAAGAGCAGGGTCTGCCTTTCTTTGAAATCAGTGCAGCTGCCCATCAGGGTCTGAAAGAACTGATCGACCGTATTGCTGCCGATCTGCAGACTCTTCCTCCCGTAAAGACTTATGAGCCCGAGTATGTTCGCCCGGAAGTTACCGTTGGCCAGGATCGCTCGTTCCATGTCGAAGTGGAGGACGGCGTTTATTATGTCGATGCCGAGTGGCTTGATCCCATCATGGCGACCATTAACCCCGAGGATTACGAGTCGCTGCAGTACTTCCAGCGTGTTCTCCGTGAGAGCGGTATTATTGATAAACTGGATGAGATGGGCGTCGAGGAAGGCGACACCGTTGATATCAGCGGCTTCCAGTTTGAATATATCCACTAAGGAGGATTTCCTGTGGAGATCGAGAATATCACTCATCCCAAACAGCTCAGTCCTCTGGTGCTGGCTTTTCTGGGAGATGCTGTTTTTGAACTGATGGTCCGCGCCAAACTGGTTGCCCGCGGCAATGCTCCCATAGGCCGGCTTCATCGCCAGTCGGTGGAACATGTGTGCGCATCTGCGCAATCCGAGGGTGTCCATGCGGTGCAGGAACTTCTCACTGAGGAAGAACTTGCCATGTATAAACGTGGCCGCAATACCCATAATAATACGCCAAAAAATGCAGATCCAATGCAGTATCGCTGTGCCACCGGTCTGGAAACGCTGTTTGGTTATCTCTATGTTACCGAACAACATGATCGTGCTAAAGAGCTTTTTGAAAAGATCTGGTCAGCGATCTCCGAAGAATGAGTGAGGAAAGAATGGATAAGAAACGCTTTTTTGAACTGCTTTGGGATGCAGTTCTGGTTGTGTTCGGCAGTTCGCTGTATGCTTTGACCTACTATTATTTTATCACTCCTGCACAGGTCGCTCCCGGCGGTGTCAGCGGTATTGCGATTCTTGTGAATTATCTGTGCGGTGCTCCCATCGGTCTGGTATCAGCAATCATCAACCTGCCTCTGCTGATTATCGGATGGAAACGTCTCGGTAAAGAATTCCTGCTGAAGACTTTGATAGCAGTCGGCTCATTTACTGTTTTTCATGACTATGTTTTTGTTCCCTCCGGCCTGCCGGTTTATGAAGGGGAACGTCTGATGGCATGTATATTCGGCGGTGTGGTTCTGGGTGTTGGACTTGGCATTGTATTTTCTTGCTCCGGTTCAACCGGCGGTACCGACATTATTTCCAAACTGGTACAGCAGAAACTTCCTCATCTTCAGATGGGACGCCTGCTGATGATGGTCGACTTTGTGGTTATTATCGCATCGGTCTTTGTTTTCGGCTCGATCGAATCTGCGCTCTATGCCATTATCGTTATCTTTGTCAGCTCTCTCATGATCGACACCGTTGTTTACGGCGGTGACAAAGGCAAACTCATCTATGTATTCAGCAGCCATTACCGCGAGATCTCGGACGAGATCATCAAAGGTCTGGATCGCGGCGTTACTCTGCTGAAGGCCGAAGGCGGCTTTACCGGAAAGGATCGCGAGGTTGTTCTCTGTGCTCTGCGTGCCAGCGAATATCATCGTGCCAAAAAGATCATCCGACGTATCGACCCGGAAGCATTCATCATTGTTTCTGATTCTTCTGAGGTCATGGGCGAAGGCTTCAAGTCGGTAGATCATGACTAAAAAGCAAAAGGACGGCTTTAAGGCCGCCCTTTTGGAGAATGATCGCCTCAGTTACTTCTGTTCATCGGAACGGCGATCCTGATAATTCTGAGAATGCTGGTTCTGGGACTGGTTGTTCGACTGGTTCTGAGAGCGCTGATTCTGAGACTGGTTTTTGTTGTTCATGTTTTTCACCTCGCTTTATGCCCTTAGTATGGTAAAAGAACCGGGCATTATTCACCCGG
>JAFQND010000068.1 GCA_017396055.1 Oscillospiraceae bacterium | reverse complement strand
TACTCGGGCATACGGGCAGCGTTGGGGGTGATGGTGGCACACTTGACAGCAACGCCGTACTTTTTGGTGGCAATGGCGGAATCGATGGTGACCTGGTCATTGGTCTCGTCGCGGTAAGCAAGACCGAGGTCGTAATACTCGCTCTTCAGGTCAACATAGGGACGGATCAGTTTGTCTTTGATCATTTTCCACAGGATTCTGGTCATCTCGTCGCCGTCCATCTCGACGAGAGGGGTCTTCATCTGGATCTTTGCCATGGGGAAATTCCTCCGTATCAGTCTCTGCCATAGCCGGCAGCGTAATAGTTCATCAGGCAGCCTTCGAGGATGATGGTTTTCTCATCCTCGGTCAGGCCCTTGACATACAGGGTGATGGATTTGACACCATCTTTGGTGATCATCTTGCCTTCAACGGTCTCGACACCGTTCTTTACAGCATCGCGGATGCCGGGAACGTACAGGAAATCGCCATCCTCATAAGAGAAGGGCTCGGACTCGTCGATGGTAAAGGGTACGATACCCCAGTTGATGCAGTTGGAGCGATAACGCTTGGTGGCATAGCTGTAGGCAATATTGGCACAGCCGCCCAGTACCTTCTGGCAGGAAGCGGCCTGCTCACGGGCAGAGCCGTCGCCGGGACGGTTTGCAAAGACGCCGGAGCCGAAGGTGGTATGCTTCAAAGCTTCTTTGGGATCGGAAACAACCTTTGCGAGAACATCCGTAAGCTCAGCGGGAGCTTCGCCTTCCCATCTTGCATCCTCCAGTGCCTTGCAGGCCTTGGAACGGCCCACATACTCAGGCACACGGCGGGACAGGGCATATTCAGAGAGCTTGAGGGGATTGGAGCGGTAAGAAGAGGTCTCACCGGAGGGGATCAGTTCATCGGTGGTGGTGACAGGGTCACGGATGACAGCGCAGAGCTTGACCAGCAGGTCATCCTGCAGGGGGTGCATCTTGGGCCAGTCGGTGATGTTGGGTCCGAGCTTCAGTTCAGCGGAGGGATCGGCCTTGCCGAAACCGTAATAGCAGCGCTTCTGATAGATGCCGCCCTCATAGACATATTCCATCTTGGGAACTTCATATTCGATATCTGCAGCAGAGGTCAGCACACCGCCGTTCAGTGCGGTGGCAGCGATGGATCTTGCATCCATCAGTGCGACAGAAGCGATCTGACCCTGACCGGGTTTGGAACCTTCGCGGTTGGGGAAGTTACGGGTGGTATGACGGATGGACAGGCCGTTGTGAGAGGGCACGTCGCCTGCGCCGAAGCAGGGACCGCTGAAGGCGGTCTTCATGATGCAGCCGGCCTCCAGCAGAGCGGCAGTGACACCGTTTCTTGTGACAGCCATGCTGACGGGAACGGAAGCAGGATAGACGTTCAGTGCGAAATCTCCGTTGCCGGTGGAGCCGCCTGCCAGAATGGCAGCAGCTTCACAGAGGTTCTCGTACAGACCGCCGGCGCAGCCTGCGATAACGCCCTGGTCGACCATGATCTTGCCGTCAACGATCTTATCGGTGAGACGCATCTCAACCTGTCCGCCGAACTTCTTGTTTCCCTCGTCCTCGATCTTTTTGAGGATGGTATAGGGATCGCTCTGCAGCTCTTTGATGGTATAGGCAATGGAGGGATGGAAGGGCAGTGCGATCATGGGCTCGACCTTGGAAAGATCGATCTCGATCATGCGGTCATAGTAAGCGGTCTTGCCGGGACGAAGAGTCTTGTACCGCTCGGGCTTGCCGTGGATGCGGTAGAAGTTCTCGACAGCGCCGTCGGTCTCCCAGATAGAGGACAGGCAGGCGGTCTCGGTGGTCATAACGTCGATACCTAGACGGAAATCGACAGAGAGGTTCTTCACGCCGGGGCCGACAAATTCCAGCACGCGGTTGGTGACAAAGCCCTGTGCGAATACTGCACCGCAGAGAGCGATGGCCACGTCGTGAGGGCCGACACCGTGACGGGGAGCACCGGTCAGATAAACCAGAACCACCTCGGGAGCATCAATATCATAGGTGTTGGAGAGCAGCTGTTTGACCAGTTCGGGGCCGCCTTCGCCGACGCCCATATTACCGATGGCGCCATAGCGGGTATGGCTGTCAGAGCCGAGGATCATGTTGCCGCAGCCGGCCATCTCCTCACGGGCATACTGATGGATAACAGACTGGTTGACAGGGACATAGATACCGCCGTATTTCTTTGCGGCAGACAGACCGAAAACATGGTCATCTTCGTTGATGGTGCCGCCGACAGCACAAAGAGAGTTGTGGCAGTTGGTCATGGCATAGGGAATGGGGAATTCGGTCAGACCACTGGCGCGGGCAGTCTGGATGATGCCGACATAGGTGATGTCGTGGGACATCAGCGCGTCGAATTTGATCCGCATTTTCTTGGGATCCTTCGAGCGGTCATGGGCGCGCATGATCTGATAGGCGATGGTATCTTCCCTTGCCGCATCGGGCGCAGGAAGGTCGGTGCAGGCACCTGCGGGAACGATAGTCTCACCGTTCAGCAGATACACACCGGTAGAAGTCAGGTTGATCACGGAAAAACCTCCTTTTTATATGCAAGCCGTATCTCACCGTTTCCGAGCCGGAGGACGGCCTTTCGGGCATTGTTCACAGACAGCAAAACTTATCCATGATACTTTATTGTAACACAAAACCATCGGTGAATCAATTCACAATCTGCAGGAAATTGCATTTTTTTGCAAAAAATTTCTTAAAAGCGCGGCAGTTTTTTATTCTCCCCTTCCCTTTTGACTTTCCTTGTGCTAAAATGTCCTCAGAAATTCAAATAATCCCGAAAGGTGTGACAATATGAAACATCTGATCCGACTGGATGCTCCCGGCAGAAAATGGGACGACGGCCTGCTCATCGGCAACGGCAGGCTGGGCGCCTCGGTGGTGGGTACCCCCATGGAAGAGATCATTACCCTCAATGAGGAATCCCTCTGGTACGGTCCCGCCCACGACCGGGTAAATCCCGACGCGCTTTCCCATCTGGATGAGGTACGCAGACTTCTGAAGGAGGGGGATGCGGCACGTGCTTCTTTTGTGGCCAGAACAAGACTGCTGGCGGACCCGAAATACGTCTCCTGCTATCAGCCGGCAGGCGAACTGAGACTCACGATACCTACCCTGCAGGGCGAAATGACAGACTATCTGCTGCAG
The DNA here is from genome assembly GCA_017396055.1 of Oscillospiraceae bacterium. GTDB lineage: Bacteria > Bacillota > Clostridia > Oscillospirales > Ruminococcaceae > Faecivivens. The sequence goes on along the minus strand of JAFQND010000068.1, from coordinate 4,851 downwards.
CTGGATATGGACGACGCGCTTGCCTCGGTGGAATTTTCCATGGACGGTATTCCCCACCGCCGGGAATATTTCGTCAGCCGCAGACGGAATGTCATCGCCATCCTCATCGAAAACGGCACCCCCATGACCGTCGGCGCTTCGCTCAACCGCCGGCCTTTTGAGAATATTTCCGGCCGCCTGGATGATACCACTGTCTTCTTCTCGGCACGTCACGGTGAAAACGGTGTCAGTTTCTTCGGCGCCATGCGCATTCTCGCCGAGGGCGGCTATACCGCCGGTGATTTCGTCGCGGCAGACGAGGTCACAAAAGCAGCTTTGCTGGTCACCATCGAGACCGATTATCAAAACGATTCGGATATGAAAGCCCGCTGTCTGAAAAATCTGGATGAAGCAGCCGCACTGGGATATGACGCCCTGAAGGCTGAACATCTTGCCGACTGGCACGAACTCTATGACCGTGTGGACTTCTCGCTGGAATCCGCAGACGACGGCACCTCCCTTCCCGCTCAGCTGAACGATGTACGAAACGGCGGCGACGAGAAAAAGCTTTGCGAAGACCTTTTCTGCTTCGGACGGTATCTTCTGATGTCCAGCTCGCTGGACTGCCGGCTGCCGGCCAATCTGCAGGGGCTCTGGAACGGCGAATGGAATCCCCCTTGGGGCAGCGGCTATACCATCAATATCAACACCGAGATGAACTACTGGCCGGCTGAGGTCTGTGCCCTTCCCGAATGTCATGAGGCGCTCTTCAAACTGGTGGAAACAATGCTCCCCCGCGGACAGAAGGTCGCAAGGGATATGTACGGCTGCAGCGGTTTTACCGCTCATCACAACACCGACCTCTGGGGCGACAGCGCTCCCTCCGGCATCCATGTGGACTCCGCCCTGTGGAATATGGGCGGTGCGTGGCTGACCCTGCATCTGTATGAACACTATCTCTTTACCCTTGACGAAGATTTCCTGCGGGAAAGAGCGCTTCCCCTGCTCAGAGAAAACGTGATGTTCTTTGCCGACTATCTCTTTGAGCACGAAGGAAAGCTGATCACCGGCCCCTCCATCTCTCCTGAAAACAGCTATCGGCTGGGCGGCGGCCGCTGTGCCATTGCTCTTGCCCCCACCATGGATATCCAGATCGTCAGAGAGGTGCTGAACGCCTATGTCCGCAGCTGTGAGGTGCTGGGCATCGACGAAGAGCTGACCCGTACCGCAAAGGATATCCTGCCCCGACTGCCCGAAACCAAACTCACCGCCGACGGACGCATCCGCGAATGGATGGACGATCACGAAGAGATCGAGCCCGGTCACCGGCATGTCTCCCACCTTTTCGGTCTCCATCCCGGCAGTCAGATCACCGACGAAACCCCTGAACTTCTGAAGGCAGCCGAAAAAACGCTCCGTCACCGGCTGGAAAACGGCGGCGGTCACACCGGCTGGAGCTGCGCATGGATCATCAATTTCTTCGCCAGACTGGGCGACAGTGAGAGCTGCCGCAAATATCTCAGACAGCTGCTGACAAAATCCATGCAGAACAATCTTCTCGACTCCCACCCGCCCTTCCAGATCGACGGAAACTTCGGTGCCGCTGCCGGTATCGTCGAGATGCTCTGTCAGTCCCATGCGGGAGATATCAAGCTGCTTCCCGCTCTGCCTGAAAGCTGGAAGGAAGGACACCTCACCGGTGTCCGGCTGAGAGGCGGCATCACCCTTGATCTTTATTGGCGGGAGGGACGGCTGCACCATGCTGTCTTCACTGCCAAGCGGGACGGTGTCACCAGAGTAAAGCTGGGCAAAAAACAGTTTATCCTCTCGATAAAAGCGGGCGTACCCTGTACACTCACCGCTGCGAATTTCATTTAAACAAACGAAAGCTCCCCTTTTCCGGGGAGCTTTTTTGCTTCACTCAGTTTTTCTCCTTCGGCTTGAAGATGAGGGCAATGATCAGGCCGAATACCATTGCTGCCGTGATCCCTCCCGCCGAGGAAGTAAGTCCGCCGGTAAAAATACCAAGCCATCCGTCCTTGTCCACTGCCTCCCGGACGCCTTTGCTCAGAAGCGCGCCAAAACCGGTCAGCGGCACAGAAGCTCCCGCACCGGCAAAATCAAGAATAGGCTGATAAACTCCCAGACCGCCGAGGATGACCCCCGCCACCACATACCCTACAAGGATACGGGCGGGTGTCAGTTTCGTATAATCGATCAGTACCTGTCCTATGGCACAGAAGATACCGCCCACAACAAAAGCCTTCAAAAGATCGATCAGCATGGCCGCTCCCCTCCCTTTTCGGATGACAGATGGATCAGATGTGCTACCCCGGGAATCGATTCCCCCTGCTGCACCATGGTGGTGGACATCAGCGCACCGGTCGCCATGAAAAGAACATTCTGATATTTGTTCTCCTGCATTTGGGTCAGGATCGTGCCGCAAAGCACCGACGCCGAACAGCCGCAGCCGGAAGCACCGGCATGGACATCCTGCGCTTCACGGTCATAAAGCATCAGCCCGCAGTCATGATACCGGTCGGAGATTTTAACATTTTCCTTTTCAAGCAGTTCGAAAAGCAGATCTCTCCCCACCTGTCCCAGATCGCCCGTCAGGATCAGATCGTAATCGGCAGGATGGGTGTTCGTATCACGGAAAAAAGTCAGCAGCGTCGAAGCTGCCGCAGGTGCCATGGCCGCCCCCATATTGTTTGCATCAGTGATGCCCAGGTCACGGATAGTCCCTGCGGTCACATGACGGACCGAAACACCCTTTCCGGTGCCGACGACTGCACAGCCCGAAGCCGTTGCCGTCCACTGTGCTGAGGGAGGACGCTGTCCGCCGTATTCCAGCGGGAAGCGAAACTGCCATTCCGCCGAACAGAAATGGGAGGAAGTGACCGCCGCCGCCCGTTTTGCAAGGCCGCACTCCACAAAGAGAGAAGCCATCATCAGCCCCTCCGCCATGGTAGAGCAGGCACCGTACAGTCCCAGAAACGGAATCTCAAAATCTCTCAGCCCATAGCTTGACCCGACACATTGGTTCAGAAGATCTCCCGCGAAAAGAAAATCGATCTCTTCGGGGGCATATTTCCCCTTTGACAGCGCCGTCTGCAATGCCAGCTGCTGCAGCTTTCCCTCCGCCCGCTCCCAGCTTTCCTCACCAAAATAAGCATCCGGCGCCAGATAGTCAAAATATCTCGCCAGCGGGCCTTCTCCCTCCATCTTACTGCCGATGGCTGCCGAGGAAAGGATCACCGGAACTTTTTCCAGCCGGATGGTGCTCCGGCCCAGTTTTTTCGCCATAAACTCTTCCTCTCATAAAAAAACCGGGAGGCGTTTCCGTCTCCCGGTCATACAGAACCGTACATTTTGTCCTATATGTAGCCTTTATCCATCTCGAGCACCTGAGCGGGTTCACTGCCGCCGTAATATGCCTCATGGATCGCCTCGGCAAACTGATTTCTCGCGTCGCCAAAACCACAGTTGGACATCAGTATCACATCAAAATCATCCTCCGGAAGCTGGATATGCAGCGTGCGGAAGCCAGTGTGACCGCCGTTATGGGTGATCCGCTTTTTACCGTGCCATTCGGTCACCGTACAGCCAAGCCCCATGCTGTCGAGCGGCGAAGGGGTCAGAACCTGCTGCCATGTCTCTTCTTTCAGGAGAAGCCGGTGCTTGATCGCACCGTTGAGGCAATAGACATCGTCCACCCTGCCAATGATGTCACCGCCGCCGAACATCCAGTCGGACGCCCGCTCTACAGGGACCAGTTTTCCGTCCCTTTCTTCATAACCCTGTACCCGCTCCGGTACGAAGAGTCCGTGCTCATCCACCTGTGCGGTCTTCATACCGAGGGGGGCAAAGACTTCCCCGGCCATATATTCTCTGAAGGTCATGCCACTGACGTTTTCGATGATCAGTGCAGCAACAGTGAAATTGATATTGGAATACTGCGCACAGGTGCCGGGCTCGAACATCATCGGATATCCCGTCAGGATCTGCAGATGTTCCCGGAGCTTATCGTTGGTGCCGGGGGCATATTTCTCTGCAAAATCCCCCGTCTGCATAAAATCGGGCAGACCGCTGATATGGTGCAGTATCTTCCGGATGGTGACAGCGGGGTGGAATCCTGCCGCTTCGGGAACATACCTGCCGGGATGACTGTCAATATCCACCAGTCCCCGGTCGTACAGTTTCATCAGGCCGATGGCACAGAAGGGTTTTGACAGCGAATAAAAGCTGAATATCGAACTGTCGCGGAAGGGCACGCCGTTTTCATGATCAGCCATGCCGATAAACCTTTGCAGGATCACTTTATCCTTTACCGTTATCCGCAGTACGCCGGAAAACAGATGCTCTCTGCAGTAGGCTTCGATAAAGGTATCCATCTTCTCTTCAAAAGTCCTCTTCATTTACATCACCTTTTCTTTATAGCAGTACACCCGCCGGGCATGACAAGCCTGCCGCTGATAATAAAATTATAGCGAAAACACCGGTCTAATGCAATAGTTCCGTATCAAACGCAAACACCGTGAATACTCTCAAGCCCCGAAAATCAAGCCGTCTGCGTGAGCAGATAAACAACTCCGTAGATCACGCTTGCCGTCGTACCGTAAACGATGACAGGCCCTGCGATCGTGAACATCTTCGCACCGACCCCCAGAACAAATCCCTCGCTCTGAAACTCCAGCGCCGGCGAAGCCACTGCGTTTGCAAATCCGGTGATGGGCACCAACGTGCCTAGTGGGTTTCGCTTATGGGTGGGCAGCAATTTATCCAAGGCGCTGGCGGACAGCCTCGTACAGCAAAATGGATGCGGCAGCAGAGGCATTCAGGGAAGAAATGTTTCCCTTCATGGGGATATGC
>JAFQND010000067.1 GCA_017396055.1 Oscillospiraceae bacterium | reverse complement strand
GCTGCTTTCAGGCGGCAGAGCGTGAATGACGGACGTTCCCGGAACGGATGTTGTTGTACATGTCATTCACCTGCCTTTCTGTGCTGAGTTCACTATACCACGTCGTAAAAGGAAAGTCAAGTCGGTTCTGCTTTTCTGAAAAATCACCGCGAGCCAACCCCAAACATCAAACACTCTTCAAAAGAGGCACCACGCAAGGGAGAATGCGGTCATCCAAACCCCGCAGGGGTTTATGACGAAGTCCATCAGGACTTCGAGCATTCTCCAAATATAAAAATAGCCCATCCAAAGGATGGACTATTTTTATGGTGGACCCGAAGGGGATCGAACCCTCGGCCTCTGCGATGCGAACGCAGCGCTCTCCCAGCTGAGCTACGGGCCCATTTATTTTGACTAGAACAGTATAGCACAAAAAATTTGCTTTGTATAGTCCCGCAAATGAAAAAATCGGGGTTTTCTTTTGAAGCATTCTGTGTTATTCTGAAAGAAAGTACAGCGAAAGGGGTCTTGATTTCATGATCGACCTGATTTTTCTCGGTGCCACAGGACATCTGCAGAGCGTGATGGATTCCGCTCTTTCCGCAGGATATCGCGTGGCGGCTATTCTGGACGACTATGCACCGGTGGGCAAGGAGTTTTACGGCCACTATGTTCAGGGTGGTACCGATCTTTTGCCGGAGCTGTATGAAAAAGGCCATCGCCATGTTTTCGTTTCCGCCGGCAGTATCGGTGGCTACGGCAACCGCGAAAAATGGTATCTGCTGGCGAAATCGCTGGGCTTTACCATTGTCAATATCATCGACCCCACGGCGGCTGTTGCATCCAACGCGGAGCTTGGCGAAGGCGTGTTTGTGGGTAAAAACGCCGTTGTCAACGGCTATGCAAAGGTGGGCAACATGGCTATCGTCAATACCGGTGCCATTGTGGAGCATGCGGATATCCTCGAGGATTTTGCCAGCATCGCGCCCGGTGCGACCCTCTGCGGCGGTGTAAAAGTGGAACGGGGCGCTCATGTGGGAGCAGGCTCCACCGTTCTGCAGACGGTGACCATCGGCAAAGAATCGCTTGTCGGTATCGGCAGCGTCGTCACAAGAGATATTCCGCCGCATGTAGTGGCTTACGGCAATCCCTGCAGAGTCATGCGCGAAACAAAAGCATAAGAAAAGCGGCGGGATGTACCCGCCGCTTTTTCATCTTTGCAGCTCATTCAGCATTTCTGCTGTCATGGAGATATCTTCTTTCGGTACTTTGTCCCAGCTGAACAGCGGGATCAGTTCTTCTGCTTTCACGGGCTCAGGCCGGTCAATGAGACCCGCCAGATATCCCAGCATACCGATGATCGGTTCCGGACCGGGGAATCGTTTTTGCAGTGCGCCCAGATCCAGATCGCCGTCCCGTTTCGAGAGCCGTCTGCCGTCGGGTGCGGTCAGCAGCGGAATATGTCCGTATTCCGGAGAGGGGAGTCCCAGTGTCTGCTGCAGCCAGATCTGCCGCGGCGAGGAAGAGAGAAGATCGTTTCCGCGGATGACTTCAGTGACACCCATGAGGGCATCATCTATGGCTGTCGCCAGCTGATAGGCGAAAACACCGTCACCTCTGCGGATGACAAAGTCACCGCATTCAATATGAAGCTCCTCTTTCTGCGGACCGTAATGGAGGTCGTCGAAGCAGATCGTCTTTTCCGGCACAAGAACTCTCGCGGCAGGTTTTCGGGTCTTCTGCAGTTCTTTTCGCTGTTCTTCCGTCAGATTTCTGCATCGTCCGGTATAAAGGAACCGTCCGTCGGACATGTGAGGCGCTTCTGCAGAATGCAGTTCCGCCCTGCTGCAGAAACAGGGATAGATCAGTCCCATCTTTTCCAGACGGGCGTAATATTCCAGATAGATCTCCGTACGCTCACTCTGATAATAGCTGCCGTTCGGACCTCCAAAAGAGCCGCCTTCCTCCCAGAAAAGCCCCAGCCAGCGAAAATCCTGTTCCAGAAGATCGGCGAAATGTCTTGGTGCACGCTGGGTATCCAGAACCTCGATCCGAAGGACGATGCTGCCGCCCTTTGATCTGGCCGACAACCAGCTGAGCAGTGCGCAGAATACATTGCCAAGATGCATCCGTCCGCTGGGAGTGGGGGCAAATCGCCCGACAGTGTTGTTCATAGAGGTCTCCTCTCAATGGTTAGTTGCCGGCTTGTCTTCCTGAGCAGGTCTGCAAGGCACAGAAAAGTTCACTCGATTTTCTGCAGACCGTCATACAGTTCACTGAAACTTTTTTTCTTTCTGCAGCGCCCATAGGATAATACCGGATTCTCGCCGAATTCGAAAAGGAAGCATTTTGTGAGTTCCTCGACCGTCATTTCCAGATTCTCAAAAAACTGACAGTAGGCAAAATTCCAGGCTGGAGATCCCTCCTCGAAGGTGCTGGTGATCAGCGATTCGCACACCTGATCCAGCGGATACATCTTGATGTGCATCAGCTCATGCACGATCACTTCCTCCAGGTTTTCCTGTTTCGGGTTTTCAGTGTTGAGCATGAGGATTGCTTTTCTGTCATCGGGGTCGATTTTGAAATCTCCGGTCTTCCGCCACTGGGAGTCACGGACGATCTCGAGCTGTACATCCCACTGGGGCGAGATGCGCAGTTTTTTGCACCATTTATCAAACAGCAGTTCCAGCTTTTCGATATCCATCGTCATTCTCCTGATCGGGCACGGGTCAATATCCATTTTTCCGGTTATATGATACCACGTTGGCAGAGCTTTGTAAAGCCGTGGAATCCGCCTACAAAACACCGGACGGCGATTTGATCAAGTTGTGTATTTACAAGGCGGCGTTTTTTTGTTAGTATGAAGCTATAAACTGTATGATAAAGGAGAGAGGACTATGAAAAGAATTCTGGTAAATACCAGCCCTGAAAAAAGCCTGAAAGAGTGGAAAAACGTTTTCGGCATCAACAATCAGCCCAGGGTCGGTTACAAACCCCGCTTTATCAGAGAGAAAAAGTGGTTTGGTGAGCTTGCTCCCCGTTATCTGCGTCATCACGACGCACCTCTGGAAAATGCCGGTCTGGCACTGTTTGACGTCAGCCGTATCTTCCCGCTGTTCCATCTGGACGAAAATGACCCCAAAAACTATTATTTTGCCGATACCGATGATTTTCTCTCCACCCTTGAGGATAAGTCGATCGAGATCGATTTCCGTCTGGGCGAATCCATCGACCACTCCGGCTTTGGACGCAGGGTCGCACCGCCTGCTGATTTTGAGAAATGGGCCCGCATCTGCAAAAATATCATCGCACATTATAAAGACGGTGCCAACGGCGGCATGCATCTGAATATCACCCGCCTGACCATCTGGGAAGAACCCGACACCTACCCTGAGCTTTTTACCGGCTCATTTGATCAGTATATGGAGCTGTTCGCCACCGCGTACCGCGTGCTGCACGAGGCTTTCCCCGATGTGCTGATCGGTGCCCATGTATTCAACCGGTTCAATGACCGGGACGGACAGAAGGAGTATTTCCTGGAGGGATGCAAAAAATACGGCATCGTTCCCGGATTCGTTGCACTGACTTTCTACAGCCGTGAGCCGCAGGATATCACCAATGTCGCAGAAGATTACGCTGCCCGCCTGAAAAAATACGGCTTTGATGACACCGAGCTGATCATCACCGAATGGCATCTGGGCCCTGTTCAGTGGGGCGAAGCAGGTCATTACGGCGACAACGGCTTTGATCTGACCCTCAGTGCTGCCTACAGTGCATCGGCACTGATCCGTCTGACGGATATTCCGGCGCTGAAGGCTGCGTTCTTCTATTCCTGGGGAACCGGTATATGGTCGGTCCTGACACAGAAAAACGGCAAACTTGTTCGCCGTCCGGTTTATTACGGCCTGAAATTCTATTCTGAATTGATGCGTGGCTGTACCGAGCGGGTCGATGTCCTGTGGGAAGAGGACCCGAATGTCTCGATACTGGCCGGCAGGACCGCAGACGGCGGCATGAAAATGCTGATCTCCTGTTATCATGCCGAAGATGCACAGTTCAGCATCGACGGCACCGGATATTCCTCCTGCCATATCCGGTCTGTCCGCGACATATTTGACGAGCAGGATTGCCTGGAAGGCGAGGATATTGCACAGCTCAACGGCAGCAGCAGATTCTTCTTCTCCCATATCGGCGGAAGTGCCGTCTATCTTTTAGAGCTGGAACCTTAAAATATTTTACATGAACAGGAACCGCTGCGTGCGGTATTGGTGTGTCCAAGATGAAACTTTCTGCGTTTAAACCGACCCGATCCGGTATTTTCTGTACAGTGGGTGCCGTCACTTTCACTGTCATGAGCTTTTTCGTTCAGCTGGGCTGGCTGCCCCGTCCGGTATTTTTAAGCGGACTGATCTTCTTTATCGCTTTGTCTGTGGCGGGCTTTGTCCGTGTGAAGGATAAAAAGGCATTTTTCAGTGCCAGTGTCCTTGGCGGCGCAGCCCTTCTGGGATTTGCGTCCATCGCTTTCACAAAGCCCCTCCCTCTTGAGGAAAAAGTGGGGCTCAAAGTGCTTCTGGCCGTTGTCTTTGCGCTGATCTTCTGGGTGCTGCTGGCCGGTTTCCGCCAGTGGATGCAGAGCTTTCGCAATACCGAAGGCAAGGGAAGCCCGCCCGTATTTTCTGCTGTGGTGGTGGCATTGTATACCATTGCCTCTCTCTTTCTGTGCTGGCTGAAATGGTATCCTTCCGGTACGTCGCCCGATACCCGCCATCAGTGGGGACAGATCCACGGTGATCTTGTGCTCAACGATATTCATGCCCTCGGACATACGATCTATCTTAAAGCGCTGCTGGCCATCTGGGACAGCTATGCTATCGCTATCCTGGCGCATATACTGATGATCGCCCTGCTTTATGGACTGTTTGCTCATTATCTTGCCGGAAAGGGGATCCGGCTCGGCTGGATGCTGCTGGCGGTTTCCTTCTTCACTGCCTGTGAATCGCCCACATCCACCTATATGTATCCCTGGAAAGATACACCGTACACCTTTGCGGTCGGTATGCTGACGCTCTTTATTGTGTATCTTCTAGATGATAAGATCAGGTTTACTCTCTTCAAAGCGATCATCATGGCGGTTTCGCTGGCATATACCACTCTCTTCCGTCTCAACGGAATCGTTATCCTTTTGTTCATGGGCATCTGGCTGCTTGTCTGGCTCATCCGCAGAAAGCTGTGGAAACAGCTCATCGCCATGGCGGCTGCCGTTGTGATCTGTTTTGCCGGTGTCAACTGGTACGGCTACAAGGTCATGAAGGCGACTTCTCCCGAAAACGGTTTTTCCATTCAGGTCTTCGGCTCGGGTATTGCAGCCATGACAGTTTACGGCGGTCCGACCGATATGTACGACGATAAAGAGCCGATGCCGATGGAAGACCGTCAGGCTATCGCCGAATATCTCGATCCCATCTGGATGATCGAACATTACGAGCCCTGGACCACCCGCAAAATTATCTGGGACTACGAGACCAATGACCCGGAAGGTATTTTTGATGATCCCAATATGGAGATCATGGTCAATAAATTCGTTCTCGATCTGGGTGAACACAAATGGGACGTGGTCAAACTATATCTGAAACTGATGCCCAGATATTTCGGTATCTGTGTGCGGGATATCCTCTATAACACCTATGCGGTCTGG